>NZ_JBRAKS010000114.1:0-11271 GCF_052745115.1 Candidatus Jordarchaeum sp. | reverse complement strand
ATACCCAGAGAGCTCTCACCATATTTCGTGCATCCTGCCTGTCGGTCTTATTCCATGAGTCTTTTATAATCCGAAACTTATGCGGATCAATAACATAACACACTGCTCCTTTTGATTCAACTCTATCAGTCCAGTAGAATGATCCACTACAGGCTTCCATAATAACTGCATCCTCGGGGCCAAGATTGTTAATGTACCCCTTAATGTCGGTGCACCTGGGGATAAAATCAATTTCTTCCCCCTTACAATTCAACACAGCTATGGTAGAATACTTCTTATGACGGTCAATGCCGTGAAACTTTGTTATCATTTCTTCCTCCTCTATTGTTTGAGGGAGAAAAAGGCGAAGGGTACCTTGGTGATTATGCTTTGTTCCCATTCCACTATCCAGCATCGCAAAAGCGTGCTATATTCTCGGTACAGGTGCAGTAGGTGACCTACTAAACCAATTTACGTGGTCGCAAAGCGCCACAGAGGAGAACTAAGTCATCTACTGCCCTTTCCTTTTTCCCCGGGTAGAATAAGTGGCAGTATACAGTCACCTGCTGCTTTTTACAAAGAATAACTTTTCAAAGATCCTGATGTTTTTTTTACTTTAATCATAACAACCAAATTTGTTGGTAAGTGAATGCCTCTTTGATAACAAGAGAAAAGTATTCTATATCATGAAAACCATAAACTTTTCGCTTTATTACCTTTATCTTGTTATTTATTCCTTCAATACGGCTTGTGTGTATTGGGAATATGCAATGATTTATTATCCCATGTGCATACCTCAAAAGTCTATTGGCAAATTGAATTATTGGCTTAACACCACTTTCATAGGCAAGTCTACACCAACTGTACAGAGCTTTTTCTGCCAGCTCAACAAATTCGTATCTATACAGTTTCTTAAGATAATCCTTAAGAATGTAAGCTGTTGTGATGGAAGTATTAAGCTCCAAAAGAGCTTTAAGTCTTGGGGCCTCCCGCTGTGTTATGTTCTGCTTGTTTTTCAACAAAAGGTATTTACTGCCTTTTATTACTTGCCTGCCAACTTCATCAGCTTTTCTATATTCGATGTTCCTTACCCTGTCTATAACCCTGTTAAAAGCAGCTATCAAATGAAACTGTTCATAAACTATCCTGGCACGAGGAAGATACTCCTCAACTGCCTTAATATATGGGTCACACATATCCATTCCTACTGCGGCTATAGATTCTCTTTGCTCAGCAGAGAGGGTTTTAAAAAACCTCTTAAGTGTCCTGTATTTTCTTCTACGCCCAACCCATATAACTTTTCCAGTTTCCCAATCCACAGCGATTGTCAGATATGTATGCCTCTTTTTAAGAGATATCTCATCTATTACTATAATAGATTGATTACCCAAAATATTTTGGAGATAGCTCTCCTTCAAATACCTTTTGTGAATCGCTTTTATGGTCTTCCAATCCATATCAATGCACTCAGCTACTTCTTTTATACTCATATGTTTCCAGAGCGTCAGAACAAACTGGGTAAACCTCTTTGTAAACCTTCTATAAGGATCGATAAAGGGAAACTCTTCGACCACAATACCACATTCACTGCAGTATATCTTTCTATACCTTATATCAACATAACACTTTGTATCGTATATATTAAGCTCTCTTACTCTCCTACTACACCAGGAATGTATCCCCTTGGCCTTTGTACCGCATCTATGATAAACCGGAATGTATCTTCCATCCGGTTCGACATATATATATAAACAACATTTTGTTCTTCATCTACGTACTGTTTAGTTATCTTTACTCGACTAAAGCTGAAAAATGGGTTAACATTAACATTGGGCATTGGTTACCTCCTGGTTTTTGTTGTGTTGAGAAATCAAAAATATCCAGGTTCAGGTACCAATGTCCATTTTTATATCATTTTTACCAACACATTTGGAGAAGAACCGCAAATTATAGTGTAAAAGGTATTTTTTTGTAGATAACCCAATTTTCTCCCCTTTGTTCTTCGATGAGTGGAACAGTGAATGTTTTTTGAACGTAAGGATTACCTTTTGTCCCCCCGTTATAAGGATCAATTTGAGAAAATCTGGCATCTTCTTTGATTTCATTTAAAGTAAAGACGGGTCTTCGTACAAAGTTAAAAGCTTCTGGTTTTAATTCTTTTGTTTCTTTCCAGGTGAATTGCTTTGGGGGTTCTTTATCTTCAATTTTTGCCCTCCCCATAGCAATTGAGTCGGTGGTTCCTAAATGTCTTAGTAAATAAAAGAGGTTTACAATTTCGTCTTCTTTTTTTGAGGGTTTAATATAGATCTTTAGAGGTCCGATAAAATGGCAATACTCTCTTATACCAAATGATTCTTCACATGGTTTGTGTGGCTTCCCCTTTTCCTGTTTTGAAGGTTTTAATCTTTTGATGAAAAATTTGAGAATTGCAACTTTTTCTGGTGGCTCAATCTCTAATGGCGCAGATTTTATTAACTCAAAAATCTCTATGCCGTAGGGTATTTTTCCTGTTGTCTTTATCGCTGTGTCAACAAGTGCAAGCCTAAAAGCTGCTGGACTTGGAACAGGTGATGTTAATGCGTAGCTTGGCGACAGATTTGGCATTCTATAAGAGTAGAGGCTTGCAAAATCAATTTCTCCCCATATCCATGCCATCTTTATTCCTTATTACGATATAGGCATCAATAATTTGTGGATTTCCTGGTTTGCTAATTTGGTTAAATTGTCACATAGCTCTTTAAGATTTGCAAATTTCTGGTAAGATAAACTTTCATGACATTTTACTAGGTTTTCAATATCTTCCACAAAAGTATTTCTGAGAGGACTTATTACAGGAACAGGAAAATTCGATTCCGACTTTACAACAACTCCCTCTATTGCCTCTATGTGTGGCAAACGAGTTGAGGTCATTGCTCCTTCAGTTCTCATAAAGGTAGCCTTATAGGCATTTATAGCTAATTGATAGCGGTTTTTTCTATTAGGCTCGTCTATAACATAATTATAATCTACCTCGTTCAAACCTATACGCCATGGCTGGAAAGCAGAAACAAGAGCATATATCCCTGAACGTGTAGGTCTATGATAAATCATCTGGGCAGTTACCTGTCTTTCCTGGTTTTCCTCACCTGATTTTTCACCAGCTGTTTCCTCCCTTGTACGACCTACCATAGAATGGCGGGCATGTATATGAATATCTCGGTATGTATTTTCTGGGAGACCTAACGTCCACCCAAACTCAACGGTTGATGTCCTTGCAACAGGCGGTCGTTGAACAAGAAACCCATGTAAATCACATAAAATGCAAGATGAAATTGCTGTTTTCATTGCTTCTTTCGGACTATGATTTCTCTTGGTGAGGTTATTCATATCCGCTCTCTGAGGATGAAGTTTTTGACATGCCTCACAGAACTGGCTTTTATCCTCTTGAAGAAGCCAGACATTATAGGCATGAATGTGCTTAAACATCTCACCTGATATGCCATCGGTCTTTTCTCCACTCGCAAGAACTACGGTACGAGGTTCTGTGACGTTACCAACTGTGCCTTCATTATTAAGGGAGTGGAGATTCCATGTCACTCTTGCCAGTATTGATATTTCAAAGATAGCCATAATAACCCTCCCTTTTATTGAAATCTATTAAAAAATCTTATAACCTATTCTTCCTCTTTTGTACCCTTAACTAATGCATGGCTAATTAACGCTGCTCGAACCAGTCTTACCCCATAATCACTTACCAACTTCATAAGCTTTTCTAAACTCTCTTCTGTGGGTCTGCGAAGATGTAGTCTGCTTGCATGTGATTCATATCGCCTTAGAAATTTCCTTATTGCCTCTGCAAAGTCCTCATCCTTTTCGGCATTTTCCAATTCGATAAGGGATGCATAGTCCTGAATTTCTTCCATGCGTAAAGCTTTCCGTAAGGTGCTGCCAAAATCTTTTACCGCTTCATCTGAATATAATATTTCAAGGCTACTTGACATATGCCATTACCTCCTTGAGGGTTTCTTCATCATAGTAATTTGCGGATTTTATTTCCCTTGGTCTTGATATGTATTTAAGAAATATCTTTATGTGATTTTCATAGGTTGTCAATGAAGGGTTCATTATAAATGCTGTTATTGAATCCGCAATATCCTCACACCCCTGAACACTTCCTTTTCTGAATAAGTATTTCCACACTTCAAAAATTCTTTGAACATTTGATCTTCCGGATAACGCAAGCTTCATAAGCGGATTAAGGCTCAAATTACCTCCTGTGGATGGCTTAAATTGCTGGCCACTCTGGACCATCGAGAAATAAAAAAGTCCTGAGAGTCTATCTACAAATTGTGATTTTGATGTAGCCATTGAGTGCATTTTATCTGCTAGAATAACGGAGAAATGAGCGGCAGCATTCTGAACGCTTAAATATTTTAGGCCGATGTTATAAGTTTTTTCTCTTATTTCTCTAAAATTTTTTATCTCCATCCTCTGTGGTACAGGGAAAATAACGAAGTAATCCCACTTGTTTCCCTGAGCATTTTGTTTTTTATACCTACCTGAAATTGCTCCTCCAAGACAGGCAAGTGCCCAGCTGTGGCTGTCTACTTTAGTTTGACCTTCAGTATAGTCACCTCTGGTTCTACCTCTAAGTCCTTTAAAAGCTGAAGGGTCAAGAGGACCCGAGAGAGTTGCACCCTTATCAGACGTTATATCTGTAAAATTGTCTGGGTTTTGAGATTTTTTAATGATTTTCTCTGCATCATTGGTTAAAATATCCTTAACTTTTTTAACTTTTACTAACCAATTTTTTTTATCAGTAAGAAAAACTTTTCTCCATGTTCTGTCTTCTTGAGATTCTTCGAAAAGTTCATGCCAGCTCGCATTACCCTGGAGACGTTTAATTGAAATGTTAGTGGTGTTGTGTTCGATTAAATAAGCATTACCTGAATCGTGAATGATGGGTGATACTTCTTCAGGACTTGCAGAGTCAAGTAGCATTGCGAGTCCATAAGCCCTGCAGAGGTCAAAAATATCAAGACCTGTTTTAAGGATAAAGTATTGCATTTTACATTATTTCTATGGTTATCTTCCCTGCACCTTTACTTTTTTGACCACCCAACACCTTTATGTTTAAAATTGCATTAATCAATACGTTTTCAATTAAGAATTTTGCCTTTTTATTAGAATCCCTTTCTTTCCAAAAATGTAACCATTTATCAATTATGATATCTCCTATTATTCTTGCATCACCGAACTGAATTTTTTGTAACTCCAACGTTGGGTCAGAAATAATAACATTAACATTACCTTTAAAAACAGTCCCGGGTTTAACTTGTTCACCATCAATTTTAGCTCCATGAGCTGCAGTTACTGTTTTTCTATCAATTCTTACATTAGTCTGGTCAATTAATCTCCCCTCACCCTCAGTGTAAAAATTATTGATTCTTAAAAATCCCATAATACCGGTTGCACCCATAAAATAACACGTTGGGCAAATACCTAATTTGTTATCAATATTTATACCATTCTCGTCAACTTTAATTTCACAATTGCTTCTATATTTTCCTGCGTTGATGAGTTCGTTTTCGGTTTTTGTTGGTCTTGGAGCTGGAATACAAGGCCTTAATATATCTTTATAATTATCTGGTATATCAAATTGGTTTGTGAACTCATCTGACTTTTCAATAAATAATATCTCTATCTGATGTCTCAATGCCCCCTTAAAACTGCTAGCTGGTATAACTGGGTTTCTGTCCACTTTAAACACAGATCCTTTCTTTTCAGTTAAAGGAGAAGGGGCAGCACCAATATGTAAGAAACTATCTTCTGATATTTTAACTTTTATTGGTAATTCAAGAAAAGTTACACCTCCTTCTTTTTTTATATTTATTTCTCTTTCTTTTCCTCCCAATTCAATTTTTACTTTGTCTTTCATTCTAAGACCTCCCAACATTTTTTTAATGATTCTATTTTCCTTATAAAATAGGCAACTTCCTCAGAGGAAATGTCCCACTTGAAGAGTTCATTAATATATTCCAATATTTTTGTTAAAGCTTGATTTTGAGGAAAATTTGCTCTCCTAATTTTGTCACAAAAAAACTGAAAGACGATTGAAAAATCATACCTCTCGATAACTTTTCCATAATCATCCATGGAAGGAAGCTTACATTCCACCAATCCATACCAATCGATAGTTTCAAATATTTTTTTAAATAAATATGGTTTTTTGTCAAAAGCTCTCTTTAGCAGTTCTGCACGTTGCCTTAATTCCTTTATTCTTTCAAGGCGCCAATTCTTAGCATTTTTCTCTTGCTTAATAATATCCTCTACTTTCATATCTATTATTTCAAAAAATTTTTGCCTATTTCTATCTTTAAAAAGTTTTGATAGGTTTTTCCATTCACTCCCTTCGAAAAGTACTGGAATAAAATTTTTTTGGTCCCTATCAAAAGGACTATTAAAAATGTCTTTATCATTTATAACTTTTTTAAATACTTTATCTATTATACTCATCATAAAATGTTTCCTCTTTTTTCAATAATACTTTTGGAGCCTCAACTATGCTGCCGGGAAATAATGATTTTTCGTATGTTCCGCCGATTGAAAATTTGTCTGGTCTAAATATGTAACCATAAACTGGCGATACTTCTTTGATCCCAAATATATTACATTCCTCTTTGAATAATTTTATCTTTAAGATTCCTTGTATTATTTTTGATTCAATTTCTTTCACTTCCAAAATTTTGGATTTGCCAAATCCTTTACTCTTAAGTGCACCTATCTGAAATACGGAACCTTTCAATTTATTTATTAATGTTCCATTATTTAAAGGCATGAGTATTATTGCTCTAATTTTTCTAATATTATTTTTAGGTCTTAGATAAATTGTAAAAATAGGCATTTTCGATATATTTAGGAATTTATCTTTTACAGAATATATAAATTCATCAAACACGTAAGTACCCTCTTCAAAAAAACCAACAGCATGTACTTCTATGCCAAAGCAGTGTCGTAATGAACCTTCAATAGTAGAAGATGGAATGATATCCTGACATGGTCTAAATATTCCTCCCTTGACCCGTTCTCCTATGATAATCGAATCAATTTCAAGTTTTACTTCTAATAACTTCATACTGCTCATACTCTTGGCGCTCCCGAAAAACCCTATAAAGACTCAAGATTTTTGAAGGATTTATTCCCCTTGAAACCAACTCACATATTTCTGGATATTTTCTTTTATTTTCGAATACTTCAATAAAAATGCGAATATTAGATTTCAACTTCTCCTCTAACTGAACTAAGTTATGTAAAAAGGTGCTTGTCACTTCTTTATTTATTGCCATAACGATGATGTCCTTTAATTCATCCTTTGAGTATTTTTCCTCAAATATTTTGTGATACCTAATATTTAAGAAATTTTTTTTATCCTTTTCGAAAAATCTCCAATGTTCTCTTATTGGGTATTTTATATTAGTAATATTTAAAGAGAGACCAATAGGAGTTTTCTCATCACTGGCACAATCCGGGAAATATTGTTCAAAAAGATTTATGTAGTTTTCAATAACTATTTTTATTAGTTCTGGTGAATATTTGAATACTCCCAATTCGTCATAATTAACAATAGGTTTTTTTATATCTTGATATTCTTTGAATTTATTCCAAAAATCTTTTAGCATTTCTTTATAGTCATTGTTGAAATCTATCTGAAGAGCCAAAGGTCGGAATTCCTCTTTCAGTATATCTGCATGTTTGAAGTTGTAATTGTCAATATATTCTCCAAATGCATTTTGTAGCCATGTTTCTACTTTGCTTTGGTCTAATGAAAACTTAAACCAACAGACTTTAACACCTTCCTCTTCCCAAACTGTTCCATATTCTCTGAATGGTTCACCAATATCTCTTACTTCCTGACACTTTTCACATATCCATTCTCGTACAGTTCCTTTTATCTGTTCAACTCCCATATTCTGCTGACATATATCGCAAATTGGTGGGTTTAATTTATCCGGGATTTCTGGTAAAAGGTATCTCTTGTATATCTTAGTGCCTCTGGTATTGAGAACTTTTAATCTATCTTGGTCGTTTGATTTTCTTGCTTTTAGAGTTTTCCTATCTAGTATAGAGTTTAATATACCTAAATCAGCTAAGGTTTCCTCTATTTCTATGTGAAAACCGTGATCCAGAAATGGTTTGAATATTTCGTTTACGTTTTGATTTAATTGGAGAAATAAAGTTATGAAATCAGAAGTCGCAAATATGATCTCATTCTTGTAATAACCTGCAATGCAATTTACCAGTTTCTCCCTTTTTAGTAGTAAATTTATATCATCCAATCTAACAAATGAGTGTGGAAATTTTACCCAACATTTTACGAGTCTTGCCTGCCACTTGCCTTTTTCTACATCGTTTGTTCCTATTGTCCTTTTACCACCTTCAGCTTCTTTGATCGTCTTTATTTTTTCTTCCTTGTATCCGATCGACTCTGAACCATCAGGTTCTGTAAACATTCTTGTTTTTTCCTTAAGAATCCTATAAATTTAACCTCCCAACTCGAGGTGCGTTAGGAGAGAAGTAATATTTCTTGGAGCGTTCTTATCCTCTGGAGTCAGTAAAAGATGTTCTTTATATTTATTTAGAAAATCTTCTCCAGACTTACAATTTTCAAGTTCGTTAAAAAGAATTTTCAGATCGTCAATATTTCTAAACGCTGCCCAGAATTTCCCCTTTTCCTTCTGAATTTTGTAATAGTTTTTGTTCCATAATTTTAAGATCCCTTCCTGGGCAGGCGTGATTTTTTCCAGTTCTGCTGTAGCTCTTGAAACAGAGGAGGCGAGATGGTCTGCAAGTATGAGTATAAATAAATCTTGTTTGAAATCTGTCGGTATATCACTCCAATCTTTGATTTCCTTATCATTTTCTATTTTATGATGATACTGTCCCCACCAAGAGGAAGAGGACGGTTGTGAAACGCCAATCTGAGAAAAATCAAAATCATGAAAAGTATGACCTGAGACCTGAATACCTGCACTATTAAGAGCCTCTCCATCTACAAGCTTGCCAATATCGTGGAGCTCTCCAATAAATGGTTTATTCATGTTCATGTATGGTTGATCTCCTATCTGCCAATCTCAATGCCCTTGATAAAATAACGTAAGTGTCATATGTTTTTTCTTTTTCAAAGGCGGGGATGTGGCTTGAGAGTGTTGTTGAGGAATCCTGTTTTTCAAAATCCTTAAATATTGCAATGTCAAGTTTTATACCTATTTTCTCGGAAAGTACGTTATTCATTTCTTCATGCCATCCTGCTGAAAGCCTGTATTTTGGCACCTTCACAGCTCTTACTGAATGGTGGTGTGCTATTGCAAAGAAAGCTGCATCACCCAGGATATTACCACAGAATTCTCTCAGATAATCTCCCAGTATGTAAGCTGAAACAGTTGCATGGGGTGGAAGGTTTTTCTTCTCAATATCTCCAGAATGTGCAAGAAATTCTTTTTTAGCTCCAATCTTATACTGCCATTCCTCTGTAAGTTTTCCCAGGTCATGAAGTAAAAGGGTTAATCTAAATAATGTTAGTAATTCATCCTTAGGTATGTTTAAGAAAAAGGCAAGTTTAGAATATAAAAAGTCTTCTTCAGGGAGTATATTTTTCTCAAAAATCTCTAACGTATTTTGAGCATGTTTTTTCCAGGTCTCAAAAGGTATATCACTAAAAGAGGATTTACCTGGTCGTTTTTCCGTTTCAACAGGTTTAAAAGGAGCCCCGGCTTTTCCAAGGATAAGACCTTCATCAGGATTATAGGAAGCGTAATCGCTGTGGAGAATATAAAAATCATTCGGATGTATCTGTTTTACATTTCTAATCTGAAATACTTTTACTTGTGGTATATAATCATCAAAAAAGTTTCTATCCTGTTCAATGAGCCACATCTTTGGATTTTTTCCAGCAAAGAATTGCTTAAGAATTTCAGGCTGTATCTTTAACCTTGGAAGCGTTAAAATTCTATCTCCTATTGATTCGGGTTCGTTGTGTATGGAGACCTCAACAGAAATTGCATCTCTTACGGCTTTTTCAGCTATTACAGGTTTACCTTCAAAAGCGGCCTTTGATAAATACATCATTGCTCTTGTGCCTGCCACAGGTTTTGCAAGTTTCATGAAGGTATCTTCAAGAACTTGATCAACCATCTCTTTTTCAAGTTCCCATGTAAGCCTTTTATTTTTGTTATTTTCAATTATTGTCTTTGTCTTATTAATAAGGAATTTATCGTAAGGTGCATGATGAGGAATTCCGAAAACGAAAATTTCTCCTTCTCCTCCCCATCTGGCACATCTTCCTGCTCTTTGGATTAAGGAATCTATAGGAGCGAGCTCAGTAATGAGAAGATTACAGGATATGTCCATTCCAACTTCAATAACCTGTGTTGATATAAGCAAAGCCCTCTCTTTATTATTTTGCCCGAAAAGGTTTTTAATGTCGTCCTCTTTTCTGGCTCTATCTTCATCAATAAATCTTGAATGAATAAGGATAGGTTCTGGTTTAATTTTGTCCTTTAGCCTTTTATAAATATTTATTGCCCTTTCAACAGTATTACAAACTACAATGGTCTTGCCCTTGTAGCTTTTGTGGAGGTTTAAAACAATCTCTGGAGAAAGAATATTACCAAGGTTTTCTTTAAGAGATACAGCTCTATTTATCCTCACAGAGATTTTTTCCTCTTCAACTTCTATTATTTTTGCGGAAAATCTTTTTGATAAAGCAGAAGCAAACCTGGTAGGAAGTGTTGCTGACATTATAACAAAAGGAATTGATAGATTTTTCAGTCTTTCTGCTAATATTAGAGAACTCTGAAGCCCCAGCAAAGGCTCAAATGTATGGACTTCATCGAAGACCAGAAAGCTTCCAGCTACTGCACCTGCAGGAATATTACCATGTCTTACCCCAAGACTTAGGGGAGCACAGGCATAAGAAGTGATTACCTGATCCAGAGTTGCAATAATACATTCAGCATCAAACAAAATACTTTCTAATCTTTGTCCATGTTGTGCCTTGATATCAAGGGATGGTGGTCGAGATTTAAAAGACTTAAATCTATCGCATAATGAGTTTACAAGAGCTCTCATTGGAAGTGTATAGATCATTCTTTTCGGGAGGGATGAACCCCTAAGAGTAGTAAAAGGTATAAATGCTGCTTCGCTCTTGCCGCTTCCAGTTGGTGCACGAAGAATTACTGATTCACCCTTTTCTAGGGCCTCATAAGTAGCTAATTGATGCGGGTATGGATCGTACCCTGTTATTTCCTTGAAAAG
>NZ_JBRAKS010000113.1:0-11433 GCF_052745115.1 Candidatus Jordarchaeum sp. | reverse complement strand
TCAATTTAATCGCAAATAAAGGAGGTAAGAGCTTACATGAATTCATTACAACTTCAAGATTCATTTGTCAACCTCGCAAAGGACCTTTTCGAGGTATTCAGTTGTTACATCGTTAGGAGGCTTCTTCTTTGTTCTCAGAGAAAGACCATTACCTCTTATATCCGGCTAAGTGGATTAAAAATCATTTTCCCCTGCATCCATCGATTCTTATGTCAATTCTGTGTCTGCCATTGGGCCACTCTGCCAGAGAGAATGAGCCTAAATACCTCTTCGGTCATAACCGGGTTGTGATCGAACTTCATTACTACACTAAGACTCGGATACGCAAGTATTCGTCCCTCTATGAACCCGCTCCCGAGAGAAGAAGAGGCCTTGCCAAACCCATAAATATGGCAACCGGATCAAGGATCTCCACGAGCTTCCTTTAAAGAAGGCCACCCTGCGGCTATATTATAGAATAGAGCTAACCTTTCAATATCTCAAGGAACAGGATTGCTTAACCAACTGGCAATGTAGAAAGGGAAAGGCCGTTAACTGTTCAGCCACCTTAAATACCTGTGCCCTTAGCCTCTTGAGCATCTTAAGGCTAAGACCATTGAACGAACTATTTTTAGCACTTTAAGCTCTGATGGACACAAATTGAAAAAAATTCAGGCCCTCGTGAATACTTTAAGAGATTGGCCGCTCAACCAATTCATAGCCACTATAGTATTAAGAAATTTTAATATTCCTTTAATCTATTTTTAATATTTTCCTATTATTTAGAATTTTTTTATGTTATTTTAAAAATTATATGAGATTTGGGAAATATGTATAATTTTAGTAAAAAAATCAATGTGGTGGTTTTACTATTAGTTGGGATACTTATCTTTTTCTTTAACCTTGGGAGTAGAGATCTTTGGGATCCTGATGAGACTCGATATGCAGTTATCGCCCGAGAAATGAGGGAAAGTAGAAATTGGGTTTTACCCCATCTTAATGGGAAAATATATGGAGAGAAGCCACCTCTTTACTTCTGGCTAATAAATTTTTCAATATTCTTATTGGGCAAGAATTCAGAATTTGCAAATCGTCTTCCATCTGCCCTTTCCGGTTTTACCACAGTTCTCGTAACATTCTTCTTTGGAGAAAGACTTTTCAATTATAGAGTTGGTTTTACCTCAGCTCTTATTTTAGCCACCTGTATACTGTTTCCTTCAATTTCGCGATGGGTAATATTAGATTCCTTGCTGACACTCTTTTTTGTTTTAACTCTTTTCTCTTTTTATAGAGGCCTCGAGAATAAAGAAAAAAGAAAGTTATACTATCTTTTAGCTGGCCTTTTTATGGGATTTGGAGTCTTAACAAAAGGTCCAGTTGCTTACCTTACAATACCAATTTTTATTATTTTCACTATCCTAACAAAAAGAGTAATTGATTTTTTGTGTACCGAACTCCTTTGGAGCTTTCTTCTTTCAGTTTTAGTAGTTTCGGTTTGGTTTGTTCCAGCCTGTTTGGAAGGAGGAAAATATTATGCTAATTGGATCCTTTTCAAACAGGTCATTGGAACATATATTGAGGGAGGTAAGCACTTTCATGCCAAGAGGGCCTTTTTTTATTTTATCCGTTTTCCTTTAGAATTTATTCCTTGGATAGTTTTTCTGCCTAACTCGATTATTTCTGGATTAAAGAGATACAATGAAAAGAAAAAAGAATTTTTTTTTCTCTTCGTCTGGTTTGTTTTTATATTCCTTTTCTTTACTTTCTCTAAAGGAAAGAAAGATAATTATATTCTTCCACTTTATCCAGCCGCATCTATTATGATTGGAACTTTTTTTGATTTTGGATTTAGGTTTTTAAAAAGCAAAAAGATCATAATTACAGGGCTTATCTCGCTTATAATAATTTTTCTAATTGGTTTTTTTAGTATTTTAATATTTTCCCCCAAAAAAATTTATATTTCATTTATTGAATATCAGCATCTTTTAGGATTTATCCTTTTTTACCTAATGATCGGGAGTTTAATCTCACTTATTTTGTTTTTAAAGAACAAAAGATGGGCCTCATTTACAAGTATTATTCTTATATTTATTGCATTTCATCTTCATATATCCTCCGCTCTACTCCCAGGGCTAAATTCCCAGAGATCTATGAAAAATTTTTCAGAAAGAATTCTTAAGAGAATGGCTTCCGAAGATGATATAAAAACTTATTGGTTTACCTCAAATGGATTACTCTATTACACAAAAAAATCATATATTGAAGAGATAAATAATACAGATCGCTTTAAAGAAGTCTTCAATTCATCCAAAAGAATATTTATTGTTATCTTTGAGGAAATGTTTGATCAGCTAAAAAGAGAAACAGGAATTGATATGATTCCAATAGAAAAAGCCCAGATTGGCCATTGGAAGTACGTCCTCGTTTCAAACCATTAAGAGTTAGGAAGTGAGAATTTTGAAAAAGGATTAGGAGGATAATATGATTAGATTTTTTAATCTAAATAAAAACATATTTATTTCGTTCATCATAAGTCTTATTTTTCTCTTCTTTTCTTTTTTATCGATCAAGATAATTAAATATTATAGAGCTTATCAAAGCCTTCCCTCTGAACATTTAGTTGGAAATAAGAACTCAAATGTACAAAAATTGGAAAAAGAAGGGTTCCCATTCTCTTTTTTAGTGATTGGAGACATTGAAAGAAGTGAAAAGGGAGAGGTATTAATTAAAAAGGCTTTAAAGAACGGAAGATTTTCTTTCCTTATACTTTTGGGAGATGTAGTTAGAAAACCTGATATCTGGGAACATCGTTTCTTTTTAACCGATATGGTTACAGAAATAAAACCCCCTTTTCCTGTTTTTATTGTTCCTGGGAATCACGATATAGACTATACTTCGAAAAAAATAAAACATAATGAACGGAGGGTTACACAAGAAGTTTTTGATTTTCTTTACGGAGCGAGGAGCTTTGATTTCATCTTCAATCATTGCCTCTTCATTCTCTTAGAGGTTGATCCGAGGAATCCGAATGGATATTTAAATTACCTTCATGAAGTCTTGGCTAAAAAAGGCGAAGGAAAGAAGTATATTTTTGTATTTATTCATTTCCCACCTAAAGGTTTTGGGGCCCTTAAGGATTTTCTCCCAAATGAAGATCAATTTTTTTCTATTTTGGAACGTTATAAGGTGACAACTTGCTTTTTTGGACATTATCATGGATATAGGAGAGGTCAGAGAAAAGGGGTGAATTTAGTGGTTGCGGGAGGAGGAGGTCGTTTAAAGAAGACTCAGTCTGAATGGGGAAAATTTCACCATATATTGAAAGTTAGTGTCGATGAGCATATAATTAGTGAAAATTTGATAGTCCTTGAAAAGGGTATTTATTTCGAAAAATCTTTTGAAAATTGGGTATTCACACACCTTTTCCCAATAGTTGAAGATAGAGGCTGGATACTCTACATAGGTGCTATTCTGTTTTTTTGGGGAGGAGTTTACTTCTTAATTTATTTTATCGTTTCCGTAAGAAACAAAAATAAGAAAAAACCTTAAAGTTGGTATGGATGAGTATGAGGCTTTTATTGATTGGAATGGGAAGATGGGGGAGAAACCATCTTAAGACACTTACAAATTTGGTAGATGAACTTTATGTTGTTGATTCAGATCCAAATCAGCTGAGGGTCTGTGAAGAGTTTTCTATTTCGGGGGATAATCTTTCAACCCATTACATTGATTTTCTTGATTTCGTAGATGGAGTGGATATTGTGACACCAGCCGATAGCCACCTAGCCATTAGCAAGGATTGTTTCAAAAAAGGCAAGGATGTCTTTGTGGAGAAACCAATTGCCTTAACTTCCCAAGAGGCAAAAGAGATGATTTCGATGGCGGAAGAGAAAGGATTAATTCTTCAGATCGGCCATATTTACCGATACCATTCTGCAGTTTCGAAAATCAAATGCCTTCTTAAAGAGGGAAAACTGGGAGCGATTCGCTATGCATATGGACATTTTATGGGATTTAAGAGACCGAGAATGGATGTTGGAGTAACACAAACCGATGCCATACACTTTTTTGACCTTTTTAACTATATTTTTGATGAACTTCCGCAAGCTGTTACATCAGTTGTAAGAAACTATCTTGGTTTATCTCTTGATGATACATCTATTTCAATTCTTGAATATGGAGAAAAAATTGTCATTTTAGAGGCAGGTTATATGCCTCCTGAACAGAGAAGGGATATTGCTATTATTGGAGACCAGGGAAGCATTTATTGTGACTTTCAAAAGAATTTACTCCAATTTTATGAAAATCGCCATGAAAGAGAAGGAAGACAGTTAATAGCCATGAAAGGCGATGTTTCAAATATTTCGATTGATTTAGAAGAACCACTTTCAATAGAGTTAAGGGCATTTCTTGATTCAATAAGAGATCGGATAAAACCTTTGGCTGATGGTCAGGCTGGTTATAATGCATTAAAAATAGTAGAAGCTTGTTACGAATCGTCTCGAAAAGGAGAGCGAATTGAAATTAAATGGGAATAATTTTTTAGGAAGGAGCAAAAATGAAAATTCCTCTTTCAAAACCTTATATAGATCAAGAGATCAAAGATCGGGTTTGGAAAGTTATTGATTCAGGTCAGTATATTTTAGGAAATACGTGTAGGGAATTTGAAAAAGAATTTGCTGAATTTATAGGAGCTAAGCGCGGAATTCTTACTTCTTCTGGAACTTCTGCTATTTTCCTCTGTTTGAAGGCATTGGGAGTTTGCGAAGGAGATGGAATTATAGTTCCTTCCCTTACAGCATTTCCAACAGTTGAACCAATCTTTCATGTTGGCGCTATACCGATATTCGCCGATATAAATAATAATTTTACTATAGACCCCGAGCATATCCAAAAAATTCTGATTAATAATAAGAAGAGAGAGATAAAAATAAAGGGGATTATCCCAGTTCATCTTTATGGCCACCCAGCAGATATGGATCCTATACTTGACCTTGCCAGAAAATATCAGCTTTTCGTATTAGAGGACTGTTGTCAGGCACATGGAGCAAGATATAAGGGGAAAAGAGTTGGTTCAATAGGTATTGCAGGATGTTTCTCATTTTATCCATCAAAGAATCTAACAGTATTTGGAGATGGGGGAATAATAGTAACCTCAGATGACAATTTAGCAGAGACTGTAAGGATGTTAAGAGATCACGGGAGAAAGGAAAAATACAGGCACGAATTAGTCGGATTTAATCTTAGGTTTAATGAGATTCAGGCAGCAATTGGTCTTATTCAACTTCAGTACCTTGAGAGATTTAATGGTTCAAGAAGAGAAATTGCCAATTGGTATAATGAAGGATTAAAAAACCTTCCTGTAACTGTTCCAGAAGTTCAACAGTGGGCTGAAGCAGTTTTCCATTTATACGTTATACAGACACTTAATCGCGATAAATTAGCTACATATCTCAAAGAGAACGGAATCCAAACAGGGATTCACTATCCTATTCCATGCCATCTGCAGCCTGCAGTACAAAAGTTTCTCGGAGGACAACCAAAGCTTGAAATAACAGAGAAAGTTGTAAAAAATATACTTTCTTTGCCAATTTATCCAGACCTTAAACAGGATGAAGTACACTATGTATGTGAAATTATCAGAAAATATTTCGAAAAATAATTCCTCTCAAATTTGGCCTTTATTTTTCATCATTTTAGTTTTTTGTTTCTTTATTTTCATATTTGGAATTGGACTATGGGATCTTTGGAATCCAGATGAACCTCGATATGCAGAGGTAGCAAGAGAAATGGTAGAAAGAGGAGATTGGGTCCTTATGCATCTTAATGGAAAGATATATGGAGACAAACCTCCAGTTTTTTTTTGGTTGATAGCATTCTCCTCCTTTATCTGGAATGGATTTAATTCATTTGCAGTAAGATTCCCTTCAGCACTATTTGGAACCTTAACAGTTATTGTCACATTCCTACTGGGTAAAATACTCTTTTCTGAACATACAGGGTTTCTCTCGAGCATTATTCTTATTACATGTGTCGAATTTGCCTACTTATCTACGAGGGCAAATATCGATACAACTCTTACCTTTTTCACAACGACATCTATTCTATTTTTTTATCAATGGTTAATTTATATTAAAGAAGACAAAAATAAAAAAAAGATTAAGAATCTTTTGATTTATGGGTTCTACGTCTCCATGGCACTTGCTACTTTAACAAAGGGTCCGGTTGGATTTATAGTTACAATAATGGTTTCCATTACTTACCTATTGATCCAAAAAGATTGGAAAAGCCTTAGGGAAATGAGACTTTTTCCGGGAATGCTATTATTTCTCATGATTGTACTTTCGTGGTATATTCCAGCTGTTATTAAAGGTGGAAATGCATATCTAAAAGAAACACTATTTAAGCATACTGTTGAGGCTTATGTGAAAGGTTGGACTCATGTAAAACCTCCGTATTACTATCTTATTAATTTTCCTATAGACTTTTTACCATGGTTTCTATTTATGCCTGGTGCAATAATCTATAGCTTTTTAAAGATAAGAGAAGGCAATCGAAAAGAATACATTTTCCTTTTAATATGGTTCTTTTCTGTTTTCCTATTTTTCAGTTTCTCAAAAGGTAAAAGACCTATCTATCTACTCCCTCTTTATCCAGCAGCATCACTGCTTGTAGGGAAGTTTTGGAACGATTATCTTCTTAATTCTAATCGATTTGAAAGACTTTTTTCTATTCCGATAAAACTTTTATCTTTGATACTTATAATTTCAGGATCAGTGATAATTGTAATTTTGTATAAAAATTTTTTACCTGTTGGATCTTTTGTTACAAAATATCTCCATTTTGTTCCACGATTTAGTATTATCCCATTAGCTTTATCATTATTAACGTCTGGTATTCTCCTTAAACTTAAAAGAATTACAAAATATAAAACAGTTTCATTTATTCTTATAGCATTAATATTTGGAGGTGGGTTCTTCTATACTACTCGAATAATATTTCCACTTGTTAATCCCTATAAATCAGCACGGTTTTTCTCACAGGAAATTAAACAGGCATTAAGACCTGGCGAGAAACTTGCAATTTTCGGAGGATTCGGAACAGGTCCTTATAATTTTTATACAGGGATTATTCCAATTATTGAATTGAATAGTGAGGAGGAACTTATTAAATTTTTTTCTTCGAAAGAAAGGGTTTTTTGCTTATTAAAATTTAATGATTATGAGAGAGTAAAAAAAGAAAATATCTTAATTCCTTTCAATTTAATTTCCGATCGTAGGATAGGGGGTGATCACATTGCTTTATTGTCAAATCAATGATTTTAAAGATAAGGACAATGGGATGATTGAGATTTCAGTTGTAATACCTGTTTTTAATGAAGAAGAGAATCTTCCGGTTTTAATTCCCCAACTTTACGGAGTACTTGAAAAGCTTAAAAAACCATTTGAGATTATCTTTGTTGACGATGGTTCCAGAGATGAGAGTCGTAATATAATTAAAGAGGCTTCACTACATTATCCCCAAATCCATATGATAGGTTTTAAGGAAAATTGTGGTGAAACAGCAGCTACTGATGCTGGGTTAAGAGAGGCAAAAGGAGGAATAATTATCACTATGGATGCTGATCTCCAAAACGACCCAAATGATATCCCAATAATGCTCGAATATTTAAAAGAATATGATATGGTTACAGGGTGGCGACAAACAAGAGAAGACTCATGGATAAAAAGAATCACTTCAAAAATAGCAAATAAAATTCGTAATTGGTTAAGTAATGAATCTATTCGAGATAGCGGCTGTACATTTCGAGTCTTCCGAAGAGAGTGTCTAAAGAATATAAAACTTTTTAAAGGGATGCATAGATTTATGCCCACACTTTTTAGGATGGAAGGGTTTCGTGTAATTGAGATACCAATTACACATCATCCGAGGAGATTTGGTGTTTCAAAATATACGACACTTAATCGCATGTGGTCTTCCTTCATTGATCTTCTTGCAGTCCGATGGATGAAAAAACGTTATATCAATTTTAATATTGATGAAAGAATTTAAGATAAGAATTATTTATGCAGAATATTGTCAAAGATAAATGGATAACCATATTTTTTATTAGTGCTACTGGATTTGTCCTTCTCTTTAACCTCTGGGGTCGTAGCCTTGAAAATCATGGTTACATTAGATATGCAGAGGTAGCCCGTGAAATGATCCGTTCGGGTGACTGGATTGTTCCTCATTTAAATGGGAAGATTTTCATTGATAAGCCTCCATTACTCTTTTGGCTCATAGCCATTCCTTCCTATATTTATGGCTCAGTGACTCCATTTATAGCTAAACTTCCATCAGCCTTATTGGCCTGGGTAGGTGTAATAATCATTTTTCTTTGGGGAAAGAAAGTCTATGGAAGAATTGAAGCCGGCATCATCGCTGGAGGAAGCCTTCTCTCAAGTTATCAATACTTTTTCCAGGCGAGGTTGGCAAAAACAGATATTATCCTGTGCGTATTTGTTATCCTTTCATTATATTTTTTCTATCTCTGGTACAATGAACAAAATTTTAGAAAGTTTCCTTTCTGTATCTTATCTTTATTTTTTATCGGACTTGGAATACTTACTAAGGGTCCATTTGGATTTTTTCCACTTATTTTTATATTGATATATATTATTTTAAATAAACAATGGAGTACACTTATTGGAAAAGAATTTATTCTTGGGTATATAATTTTAGGGCTAACAGTCCTTCCTTGGGCAATTTCCTTCATTTTTAGAATTGGATTGGAACAAACAATTTTATTAATAAAGGAAAATAAGATCCTTTCAAGAACAGCCCCTTTCTATTTCTATTTTATTCAGATCTGGGGAGAATTTTTCCCTGGTTCAATATTTATACCTTTCCTGACAGTTTACATTTGGAAAGAGAAAAAAAGGGTATGGCAATCAAAATATATTTTTTTTCTAATCTGGTTTTTAACCCTCTTTATTTCTCTAACATTTTTTAGGTATAAGGCTTCTCGATACCTCCTACCAACACTTCCTCCATTGGGATTAATGATTGGGGGAATATGGAAGAAAGGATTTAAATTTCTTATAATAATCTTCCTTTTTGCAATTTCCGTCTGGCATATACGTGAATTTATATGGATAAAAAAAGATAACCTTTATTCGCCTGGTATGACATTTATTATGGAATTAAGGCCTTTTTTAAAAGGGGAAATACCTTTTGCATATAAATTAGATATAAGTACTCTCGAAGAGATAAATTTTTACTTAGATCCACCCATTCCGATTATAGTATTAAAAGATTTGAACCATCTAAGAAAAATCAAGGAGTATAAAAAGATATTTATAATAATGCCTAAAGAGTCTTATGAGGATTTAAAAATTCGTTTAAACAATTCAATTTCCTTTTTAAAAGAATTTCCATATAAGAAAGGGAGGTTAATTTTAACCTCTTATTAAGTTTAGATTTTCGTTTAAAATTGAGATTACAAATAAATGGGCAATGAATTCAAATCAATCTATTGAGATTTTAGCTATTTTACGAGTCTTGAATGGAGAATAAAATCTTTCTTCTTTCGTTTTCAATCTTTAGGTTTAATAGAATGCACCATTTTTATCTATATTTTTATATTTTATTTAAAATGGAAGGATATAAAGTAATAGATGTTACCGTTAAACCCCATGATTTGGTAAATCTAAATATAATATTATAAGTCGTTTAATAAGATCTTTTTTCAATCTATTGGTAATAAGATGGATAAAAAATAGAAATATCCAATATGAGATAGAAGAAAGGATTTAATTATGGGATTAATATTTTTTGGTTTTATAGTTAATTTTTTAAGGGATATTCAGGCAAAATATCCACAGTTTCAATTAGATTTCTGGTTGATTTTTGGATTTATTGGTCAACTTATGTTTACTATGAGGTTCTTAGTCCAGTGGATAGCCTCAGAAAGAAGAAAGGAGAGTGTAATTCCTGTTTCATTCTGGTATTTCAGTTTGATTGGCGGATTGATAGTTCTTATATATGCAATACACAGAATGGATCCTGTTTTTATATTAGCATATTTACCTGGAAATTTTATATATTTTAGAAATCTATATTTTATTTATAAAAGTAAAAACCGCCATTAAACCGTTAATCAAAAAGCTCTCGCCACATGGACACCATTCAGCACAGCCTAAATTTATCTCCGTGTACACTATTGATAAATGGCTTAAGGACCTTATAGTCACGCCTGAATGGAAAGATGGGAAAAAATTGGAAATAGGATTCTTGTATTTGTGGTAATACCTTTCACCTGAAAGGTTTTTGGAAACAGGATACTGACTAAAATTATAGCGAAAGATATTTATTAATACAAACTTAAGAGGAAAAAATTCTTAATTCCTCTCCTGAGTGGCTTCAATAACTTATCATAATTTCTCTTGAAACAGGAGTTAGGCAGAGCAAGGTTTTAAATCTCAAGTGTCACAGATAGACCTTTTCAGAAGAATAATTACGATTCTTGAGCAGAAAAATAAATCAAAGGACGCCCTGCCATTGAATGAAATGGCCATGGAGGTTCTAAAGGCCAGAAGTAAAATCAGAAATATCAAATCAAATCTTGTCATTTATAGCAATAAAAGGACGATGATCGATGCTTCGGCCAATCTTATGAGAACACTTCCCTTAGGAGTTAAAAAATCAAGTATCCCTTCATCTGAGATGGCATGATCTCAGGCGTACCTTTACAACTCGTCTCGCTCAGTGTGGAGGAGATCTTTATAAAATCCAGAAACTTAGCAGATGGAAAGAGATCTCTATGCTATCAAGATACGCCGATCCCTAGCCTGAGAGTTTAAGGGATGGGGTTTAGATTCTCGATAAGGTGAGGAAAATATTAGGAAAAATTTAGTATAATCGAAGGGAAGCCATATTTAACAATACGAACTGGTGGTTTTCGGAAATATAAACGGAACCCCCTTTTCTTTTTTATCCCCACCCCACCCAACCCAACCCCTGAAGGAAGAATTGAATTTTTGAAAGCGTCAAAATCCTCTTCACCCCGTGAGATAGCTTGCTTCATCTCACGGGGTGCGCTTGCCCGAAAAGGTCTTATTCATTCCCTAAACCCAGCCCTTTCTTCAACCTATGAAAGAACAGATACTTTCAATAATTCTGGCTTAATAAAAACAATGGAAAGTATTTTGATATCTATTGAAAGGGCTGGGGCTGGTCAGTAGCGTTGCTCAAGAGCTTAAATAATTTTTCAGTCCAGTCTTCATCTACCAAAAATAAAACATGATGATTTATATATTCATCTTTTGAAGGAGGAGATGTCCTTCCTTTTATCAACTTCTCATATGGAGTTTTTGAAAGAATAAAAGATTCTAAAACCACCTTCTCATTACCGAGTCTTTGTTCTAATTGCTTAATATCATCTTTAAGTTTTATTTTCTCTTGGTCTAACTC
>NZ_JBRAKS010000112.1:0-11461 GCF_052745115.1 Candidatus Jordarchaeum sp. | reverse complement strand
GGAACCGAACACCATCTGGAAGTGTCCTAGATGGGTAAGTTTCGGACAACGGTAAGCCATGGTGATGTCAAAAGCTGTGGTGTTGGCGCAGGGGATTATTACGGTGTCCGCGTCTTCGGGATAGCGGAAAAGTGTTCCATCGTATGCGCGTTCAATAACTCTTGGTCTTGATTTTTCTGGAATGTACCAGAGTCTATCCTCAACTATTTCGTATGGAAAATTGCCGAAAACCGTGGCACCGTGCTCCTGAGCCATGTCTGCGATGTATTCTTTCATTTCTTGGTCTCTGACTACAATCATTCTCCAGTACTGCATGTTTTCGGGGCTTGGTGCCCACCTAGCGGCGTCCAGAATTTTTTCGATTTTCCAGGGTTCCACCGGGGCATCTTTTTTAAACTCTCTGATGCTTCTTCTAGTGTAAAGCACTTCCCAAAAATCTGGCATATGGTCACCTCTAAAAACTTTTAATTTCGGGTTTTCAAGGAATGGATTTAATATGATTCATAAATCTTGTGGGTTAAAATTTATCTGATGTTTTTTAGGATTTTTTCTGCTGTTTCTAAGTCTTTCTTGGTGTTTATGTTAATCGCGAATTCTTTGAGGTTTATTTTGAAGTAGTCCTCTTCAAGAACGTTTCCAGTAATCAATTCATCCCCGTTAATAACATTGACTCCTGAGGGAACCATTTCTAAATCATCGATTCTCATTACGATTGTGGGCTCTAATCCCAGGCTTAATATTAATTGGAGAGGGACTACGGAAACCAGTGAGGGTTTACCTATCGTAAAAAACTCTTTTACTAGCAGGTCTAGGAGGTCCCCTCTGAGCAGGGGGGTATCAACTGGACAAACCAGAACTTCTGACAAATTACATTTTTTAACCGTGTATCTTAGATCCTCTATGTAGTCTATTCCGGATGTTTGAACTATTTGAAGAGAATAATCCTTAACTTTTCGGTTTAAATATTCTTTGGTGTTCTTTGTGTGTTGGCTTACTGTAACATATATTTTCCGAATGAGTGTTGCTTCCGCCATCGCTTTTAGTACGTAATCTATGAGAGGGCGGTCGTGTAATGGAATCATTGGTTTTTCGCCCAGTTTTTTAATTCTTAGACTCTTTCCCCCCGCCATTATGATTCCGTTTATTTTATGCATATAGTGTGATCACCACCACGATTAGTGCTAGTAGTATGAGTCTGGAAATCTCGTGGGAGGCTCCTAGAACATCACCTGTGACGCAGCCAAAACTTCTATTG
The DNA here is from genome assembly GCF_052745115.1 of Candidatus Jordarchaeum sp. Lineage (NCBI taxonomy): Archaea > Promethearchaeati > Candidatus Jordarchaeia > Candidatus Jordarchaeales > Candidatus Jordarchaeaceae > Candidatus Jordarchaeum > Candidatus Jordarchaeum sp. The sequence continues at coordinate 10,206 of NZ_JBRAKS010000112.1, read as the reverse complement.
GCTAACAGAGCAATAGAGGCCCCAGCAATAATTGATATGAGTGGCGAGATTAGAAGGAAAAGTTTTATTTCACAAGTAATACTCAGGTCGAGAAAATAAAAATAGGAAAAAATTATGATGATTAAGAATGTTAAGGATAACAGTGTTGATGCTAAAAGATTTTTCTTGTTCATTCCCTCTACGAATTGTTTACCTATCCCGGATTCGTATGGTTTTCCAAAGGTAGCACATGCCAATAATGAATTTTTACACAAAACCTCAATCGTAAAGACGAATAGGAAAACTTGCGTATAGGGTATTACACTGTAGAGTGACAGGGTTGTTATTGTTATTAAAAGTGTAAGTATTAGTCCGCCGGCTCCCACTCTGGTATCCTTCATGGCGCTCAGTTTCTTTTGCTTATCTCCAAATGCTGCGATTCCGTCTCCAAAATCGACCAGCCCGTCAACGTGAAAAAAGCCGTTCAGTAAGTATATAATTAGGAGCATGATTGCAGCCGAGGCAAAAGTCGGGAGTACAAACGCTAATCCAGCATAGATGACTCCCGCAAGAACTCCATAAAAAACGCCCACAATAATGGTTAAGGGTAAATATTTCACAACCTCTTCAGATAGTTGAGTGACCCTAATGGGAATTACTGTAAAAATAGCCATAAGTGATTTCAAGCCTCTAATTGCTCCCATTTTTTTAGCCCTCTTTTTTATAGTTTTGAGTAAATACTGGACATAACTCCTCCAACCAGCGAAGCTACGACATCGTCCAAAAATGGTCCAAGGGTAGCAATTATACCAGGCTTCTTCCTATCGTATCTGACATAGTTAAAAACACCTCTTGTTCCCGATAGGTACTCTGCTATAGCCATGCCAATTATCTCATCTGTCAAAATATGAACAGCGTCCTTCTTAAAATCATCAACACTCAGTCCGTAGATTCCACCACTTGAACCAAGATCTTCCAGAAACATTGCCGAGGAAACCAGCGAATTGATGTTAACATCATCAGCCAGCTTCATTAACTCCTCCACAAGACACTTCTTAATTTCCTCGGTCTCCTTTTCGGTATGCGGAATATGGAGCGCCATGGCGGTTTCCAACAAATCATCTAGACTTACCCCCCGCTCACCCAGTTTATCCATAAAGCTTCTCGGTTTTACCTCTTCTGCTTTTGTTAATGATTCTACGATTGCCTCCCTAACCGCCCGGGATAAAAGTAGCCCCACTTCTGTGGCTGTTCCAGCGTATTTTAGCTTCTCTCCTTTTTCGGGACAAGCGATAACCACACTATCTGTGGATGTCCCTGCGGCGTGGAAACCCAGATTTCTGAGAGCTATACTTTTTGCTTCTGTTACGGTAATTACTGCATTTACCAATGCTCCATCAGTTAACGGCTTATTAATAAGGGTGATGATATTTATAGTCCCAAGACCGATTATCTCGCCTCTCGGTCTGAAAGGATTTTCTCCGGCTACGAGGGCGTTTGCGGTTCCCGCGGTAACAACTACGGTAACCTGTAAATCCTCAAAAGTTTGTTTGGAAACGGTTAGTACCTTTCTTATTTCTGCCGCGGTCATTAATCCTACAGTGTTTTTTCCCGTTTTTAATTCATTTATTAAATCTCTGAGTTCGTCCTCCGGTCGCTCAGAATGGTAGTCTTTGTGAACCTGAAGAATCAAAACCTTGTCCACATTTAGAATGCCACACCCTAAAGGAGCGGAACTTACTGCTCTGCAATTTTCAGGTAAACTCACAATTGCGCAGTCACCCATATCTGACTTCAGGAATTCTACTTCTATATTAGACAACATAAACTCCATCCCAGACAGTTTACTATTAATTTTATTAGCAAGTTTTCCACCAATTCCTGCACAATAATTACCACGATTATGGCTATTGGAGAAATAAACAGTGAGAATAATAGACAGGACGCTTTCATTATTTTGATTGATTTATATGTTTCCTCCAATTTGGGAAAGGGATACTCTTCGCCCAGTGTGTAGTGACCTATTTTTTCAAGACGGGTATTGAGAGCTCCAGCCATTGCCGCCATTGGCCATCCACTGTTGGGGCTTTCCGTTTTTTTGTGGTCTCTTAAAGCGATCCTGATACAACTCCTCCAGTCTGCTCCTAGTAGCTTGGAGGCTAAAGAAATGAAAGGAACAGTTATTCTCGCGGAAACCCAGTTTGCTAAATCATCAAGTCTCGCTGAGAACCACCCCACATTTTTATGTTTTTCACTCTTGTATCCCACCATGGAGTCCAAGGTGTTCACAACCCGGTAAAAAATTGCTCCGGGGACCCCGAAAAAGGCGAAGAAAAGTAGGGAAGAAAAAAATCCGTCCAAAATGTTTTCAGAAACACTCTCCACGGTTGCGGATAAGATGAGTGGCTCATCCAAGTTGCTTACATCACGGCCAACGATGCGGGAAACCTGTTTCCTAGCGCCAGTCAGATTTCCTTTCATAAGCTCACCAGTAATAGGTTTCACGTGGCGTTCCATGTCTTTTAAGGCAAAAGTGGATTTGAGTAGAAATGCGGAAACTAACATCCAAGCAATTTTGCCCAGAAAGTACTTAACAAGAGACAATACCAGAATGGTGGAAAATACAAAGAGTGAGATGATAAAAAATGCGAGAAGAACGCCTGAAAATTTTTCTCTAAAAGGATTTCCTCGCTGGATTCTTTGGTCTATCCAGTAAATTATATTCCCCATCCATCTAGTTGGGTGAAGTCTTCTAGGCACCTCTCCAATGGTGAAGTCCATAGCTAAAGCTATCACTATAATTCCGATATAAAAAACAATATCGATGAGTTCCATATGAGCCTTAACCTCTTTAGTTTTCGAATCACTTTCCACCCATTTTTTCAGTGGTCTCAAGTTCACTTTTATTGCTGGACGACTTCCTCTGAAATGATTTTAAATGCTTTTAGTAAATTATTGTTCAGGTCTCTATTTTTTACGGCTATTCGAATGTAGTTCGAGAATTCTTCACCAAACGAGCTGCAATCCCTGATAAGGAATCCTTGATCTAACATAATTTTTTTGAAATCAGTGCTGTTGAGCTCCAAATTCTTAATTTTAATCAGCATAAAGTTGGCATCCGGCTTGAAAGGTTTATAGCCATTAATCCGAGAAACTTGTGTGTACAAGTATTTTTTTTCAAGTTCAATAAATTCAACAGTTCTTTCTAAGTAAGAATTACAGTTTCTTACCAGCTCAGTTGCTATGAACTGGTTCAGCACTCCAACATTCCAAGATAAACGCGCCTTATCCATATACTTTACCAATTCTTTGCCACCCACCCCGTATCCCACCCTAATGCCGGGTATGCTAAAAATCTTGGTAAAAGAACGGGAAACAAAAAGATTATCATGACTTTCCACTTCAGGAACACAGGAACCGTTCCTACCCTCTCTCAAAAAATCGACAAAAGCCTCATCCACAAAAACCAAAACCTTTCTAGCTTCACACTCCTCCACAACTTCCAAAATCTTACTCTTGCTTTCAAACCTACTGGTAGGATTATTAGGATTACAAAGAAAAATAGCCTTTGTACTCTTATCAATTGAATCAAAGAGTGATTCAACGTTTAGTGAGAATTCTTCATCCTCCATTAAAGAAATTTTATTGATAACTCCCCCCATAAATTGACAGTAAAACGCATACTCCCCGTAAGTAGGGAAGGGAATAATTATATGATCATTTTGTTTTACGAAGGTTTCGGCAAAAGCCTTTATTAATTCAGTTGAGCCACAACCCACAATTAATTGTTCTCTCGGAAGGTCATGGTAATCGGATAAGGCTAATTTTAGATTGGTGCAGGTGTCATCAGGATAACGAACAATACTATCTATGTTTCTCTGAATTATGTTGATGATTTCTTTAGGGGGACCGAGAGGATTTAAATTGCAACTAAAGTCAACAAGAGCCACATCATACTTCCACACGTCCGCCCCGTGCTTTGGCCTTGTTAAATCCAATAGTTCTCGCCTTACGATTTTCTCTATCAAACATACCACCATTATTGGAAGTTGACAAAGGAATTATGGTTAAGCCTGCCCTTGGAATGTTTTTAACAATTGCTTTTACTCCGTAGACATCCTCAATAAGCCTTTGTGTAACTACGTCTTGGGGCCTACCACAGGCCACCAATTTACCTTTGTTAAGCACTATAAGCTTATCACAGTACTTGACCGCAAGATTAAGTTGATGCATGGCCGCAAGAATCGTTACCCCCCCATCGGCTAAACGCCTTAGCATTTCCATGACTTCCAACTGGTATCCCAAATCCAGATAAGCTACAGGTTCATCTATCAGAAGTATTTTAGCTTCCTGAGCCAACGCCTTAGCAATCAGAACTCTCTGTTTTTCTCCACTGCTCAACTCCCCAAGTTTTCTATCCGCAAAATCTAAAATATTCAGCCTTTCCATAGCATCTAAAGCAATCTGCTCATCATGCTCATTCTCCCACCAGAAACCCTCAAAATAAGGATGACGACCCAAAAGCACGGTATCCATAATAGAGATATTCATATCCGCAGGAAATTCTGAAGGTACAACCGCATAGATCCTGGCACCCTCTAAAGGCGATAAATCTTTCAAGTTATGCCCATTCAGATGGATACTGCCTTCTTGAGGAACGCGTAATTTGCATAAACAGTTAAGGAGCGTGGTTTTACCAGAACCATTCGGACCTACAAGCCCTACAAATTCTCCTCTGTTAATCTCAAAAGTCAAACCATCAAGAGCCTTAACTGAGTCAAAACTATAAACCAAATCTTCAACTCTAATAATTACCTCAGGACTACATAGCATACCTTTTACCTCTCCTAATAAGTAGATAAGCGAAAAAGGGTACACCAATAAATGAAGTGATTATCCCTATGGGAAGCTCTGCAGGTCTCATAAAAACCCTGGCCACAATATCCGCAACGAGCAGAAGATTCGCACCAAAAATCGTTGATAAGGGAAGCAAAAGCCTATGATCACTACCGAGAGCTAACCGGATCATGTGAGGAACCACCAGTCCCACAAATCCTATAATTCCCGTGAAAGCAACGCAAAAACTAGCAAGAAGCGCAGCAACTATCAACATAATCCTTTTAAACCATTTGACCCGCAACCCTAACTGAGCCGCCTGCTCGTCGCCTAAAAGAAGAACATTAAATTCTCTAGCATAGAATAAAGATACCAGAACAATTACTACCACCACTGGCAAAAGAATCCACACAACATCCCAAGTAACATACGCTATACTTCCAAAAAGCCAGAAAAGAGCACCATGAATCTCCTTGGTAGAAGTAACAATGAAAAATGTTGTTAACGAAGAAAAAGCTATACCAACAATTACTCCCCCCAAAACAAAACTCGTGGGAGTTTCACCCGCACTCCTATATATAATGAAAGTTATTCCAAAGGCCCCAAGCCCTCCCACAAAGGCGGCCAAGGGAAGAGAAACAGTTTCAAAAAACCCAGTGAAAATAGAAGTAAGTAAAATAAGCACCGCCCCAAAAGCCGCCCCAGATGACACACCACTAATATACGGATCCACAAGAGGGTTTCTAACAAGCGCCTGCATAATGGCTCCAGAAACAGCAAGACCCGCACCTATAAGAATAGCAGTAAAAGTCCTAGGAATCCTCGAATAATAAATTATAATATCCAAACTCCAATCAATATAGCTGGGCAACACAACACCATAATTTTGAAGGGGCCTCCCAAAAATCCAAAGCCTGTTAAGAGACGCTAAAACATCGCCTAAGGTAGACTCCTCCGCCCCAAAAATAAAAGACGCAAGTATCAGCACCGCCAGTATCGCCAACCCCACAACAACTGATACAGTAAGCAGAAAAATTTTGCGCCTCACCAAATTCGGAGCGCCAAAAAAAAGAGAGGGAGAAGTTTTAACCAAATTACTGTACCTCACTCCAATATAAATGAATCCAAGTACCCTTTATAATTTCCTGTATCCAATTTATATGGAGGTCCAGAGAAGGTCGCATTGAATAAAAGTGGAAACAGTATGTTGGCTAGAAGTTCAACTCCCTCTGCAACTCTTGGCCCAGGCCGTGAGAACAAGTTCTCTGCCTGCCCCTGAACAAAGTATATTTCATCATTTATTGCAGCAGGTGTATTACCAAGATTAGAATCTTTAATTTTAGAGCGTGTTGTACTTGGATCCAAGTATGCGTAGTGATCTATAATGATTATTTTGTCTGGATTTTTCGCCGCCGCAGCAGCTAACGTTACCACGGGCCATGATTGGGGATTATCGTAGAAGACATTCAGGCCACCTGCTTTCTGAACTATTTCACTGAGAAACGTGCTATTTCCACAAGTGTACACTTGGTTTTGAGCAAAGTTTATCCATACACACACGAGTACATTGAGTACTGGTTGACCTGACACATTTCCTTGTATTGTGCTTATTTTTGTTTCCATTTTATCGACGAGAGCTTGAGCCTCAGAAGTTCTTCCGAATATATTAGCAACCAGAAAAATACTTGTTTCTATTTGAGATATAGTATTACCTTGCAGTACTTTGTATGGAATGCATGCTAGTACCCCTTGACTTATCATAAGAGTCAAAAGAGTAGAATACATTGCTCGCTGGTTTGATTGACCCTCATCTAGAAGGACTGTCGATGGGATTAGAGATAGTACAATTTCCAAACTTGGATTCCACCAATCTAATCTATTATCAACTTGCCTTAAGGCTACTCTTTGCACTAATGCGGGTGGATAATCGCTTTGAACTGTACAGCCAACTATGTAGTCCCCTAGACCTAAACCGTAAAGTATTTCATCTATATTCGGTGCGCCTGATACTATTCTAGATTGCCCTGTTTGGAAAGAAAACACGTTAAGCAAGTATTTTTGCTGGCTAGACTGTTCCATGTTCATTAATACATAAGAAGATAAACCAGTTGTTGAAACTGCTACTATTACTATTAGTATCACTGCTAGCTTTCTTTTACTTCCCAGAATACTTCTCATGCTTTCACCACCTTTCGAAAGTTTTTTAAATATCTTTGTAGGATAAGTTATCCTACAGAGGATAAATTAACCTATATAAATGTTTTGAAGGTTTTGTAAAATGAGAAAATATGAAGATATTTTAATAGCTCACCGCGAGAGAAAGGCAAGAAACTTTCTAGACAAGATAGAAAACCAAAAACCAGTATTTGTTTGTACTATCGGAAATACTGAGACTGCTAAAATACCGGAAATCTCAGCAGCAGGAAAGTACCCAGAAATTACCGATTACACGCCTGCAGCGGACGTTGAGCTTCTATTTTATGGAGAATGTAGGTGCATAGAAGGAGTTCCTGTTACGCCTGATGGGATTCCAACTCCGGCCCTGATAACCCGATCAGCGCTAAACTTAGCAGACATACCGTTCTTTGCAGTTAGTGGCGGATTGAGAGTTAAGCCCCATGCGCCTTTCATCGATCTCGAAGGCGAGCCGGGAGAGGATATTAGAACGGGTAAAGCGGTTAAGAATGCAGAGGAGGTTACCAAAAGGGCGGAGATAGTTGGAAGAAACTTTTCCAAGATTGCGGATTATCTTGTAGTGGGTGAGAGTATTCCTGGAGGAACGACCACCGCGTTGGGAGTTCTTCTTGCTATGGGGGTTGATGCTAAATTGAAGGTGAGTAGTAGTATGCCTGTAAATCCCCATAGTCTTAAGATAAGTGTTGCAGAGGAGGGATTAAAGGCAGCGGGGGTAAGATTAGGTGATCTTAGAAACGATCCAATTAATGCAGTTGCTTCTGTGGGTGACCCGATGATTGCTGCGTTCTCGGGACTTGTTATTGGAGCAGCATCCAAGATTCCTGTTCTGATGGCGGGTGGCACTCAGATGACCGCTATTTTATCTGTTGTTAAAGCATTAAAAGCGGAAGTTCTGGAAAATGTGGCTATAGGCACAACGAGATGGATAGTTGAAGACGTGAGCTCAGATATTAAGGGCATTGTTTCCCAAATAAGCGATGTTCCCATACTTGCCGCTAATCTCAATTTTTCAAGTTCCAAAATTGAAGGATTAAAGGCGTATGAGAGAGGAGTTGTTAAGGAGGGTGTTGGCGCTGGAGGAATCTCGATAGCAATCTTCCTAAAAACCAGAGGTAAAATTACTAGTGAGACACTTCTGAAAGAAATAGAGGAGAACTACAAAAAATTGATGAAATAAGCCCAATTTTTTAATTTTATTTTAATTATCTTTAATTTTGTTTGTTTCCGCTTTCAATGGTTTTTTGGATTTTTTGCACGATTTCCTCAAATATTTTGGTGGCTTGTGTTTCGGGATTTTTTACTATGAAGGGGGTTCCCTGATCCGAGTCTACGGTTATTTCGGGATCTATGGGAATTTGTCCCAGTAGGGGTAGATTCATTTCTTTGCTGATTTTTTTGCCTCCTCCGGAGCCTAGGATTTCGTATCTTTCGCCGCAGTTTGGGCAGACGAAGCCGCTCATGTTTTCTATTATTCCTATTACGGGTATCTTCATTTTTTGTGCCATGGAGACTGCTTTTCTGACCACGTATTGTGAGAGGTCTGAGGGGGCGGTGATTATTATTGCTCCGTCCATTTCGGGCATGAGTTGCATTATGTTTAGGGGTTCGTCTCCGGTGCCCGGTGGCAGGTCTATGAGGAGGTAGTCTAGTTGTCCCCAGTCTACTTCTGATAGGAGTTGTCTTATGGCTTTCATTTTTAGTGGTCCCCGCCAGATGAGTGGTTTTTCACTTTCGGTTACTAAGAGGTCCATGGAGATCACTTTCACGCCTTGCGGGGTGGTTACGGGCTGGATTCCGGTTTCGGTGGCTTTGGGTTTTTTTCCTTGTATTCCTAGTATTTTGGGTATGGAGGGTCCGTGTATGTCTGAGTCTAGGATTCCTACTTTTTTGCCTTTTTTTGCTAGGGCTGTTGCTAGGTTGGCGGTTACGGTGCTTTTTCCTACTCCACCTTTTCCGCTCATGATCATGATTTGGTGTTTTACCTTGGTCATTTTTTCTTGGACTTTCTTTTTTTGAGCTATTTTTTCTATCATGGGTTTGATTTTTTGCTCGATCACTTCTTCGGCTGAATTTTCTTTGTTAGTCAAGTTGGTTCACTCTCAATGAGGAGATGGTTTTCTTTTTTATTAGTACCACAGAATATTTTAAAAATTTAAATGTTATTTCAAAAAAAGTTGTTATTATAGCAAGTTGTTTAGTGCTTGTAGAAATTCAGTCCACCATGGTTTTTGTGTCAAAAAAGCCGCTACTACAATTAGTATACTAATTACAACTAGGGGGATGAGTATTTTGGGTTTCTGTGGCTCCAGTTTTGCAGCGTGCAATCCATAAAAAACGAATACGACTACTGCTAAGAATACTAGCAATAACAATCCCATGGAAATTCAACCTTTATTGTTTGTTCTTTTCAAAATATGGTATTTAGTGATATAGCTTTTTTGGTCGAAAATGACGGTTATTAAGTATTCATGGCTCATAGAAATAACGGTTTATTAAATATGCAAAGTTATATTAGAGGTTAATCTCTAATCTTTTTTACATCCAATCCGGTTTAAAAAGGTCATTGTACCGCTTTTATTATATGTTTGATATCTTTTTGTTTAATGATCGTATTAACAATTCTGAGGAGTGTTTGTGGGTTGTCTGAGATTCGAAGGGATTATCTTGTGGATAGATGGGTTATAGTTGCGACCGAGAGGCGGAAGCGTCCTTCTGACTTTAAGGTTGATAGGGGGCAGAGAGATGAGGCGGAGAAGTGTCCCTTCTGTCCGGGAAATGAGCACATGACTCCGCCAGCCACCCTGCTATATGTTACTAAAAATGGAGAAGTTATAACTGATAGGGATAGAGATGATTTGAGACGTAAGGAATGGATATTGCGGGTGATTAGGAATTTGTATCCCGCCCTTAGTCCCTCAGACAAGTTTGAAGAGTTTAATGAAGGGTTAAGAGTTTGGAGAAATGGGGCTGGTGACCACGAGGTTATTATTGAAACCCCAGAGCATGATACGCATATTCAGGTTTCGGATGAAAAGCAGGTTAATCTAGTTTTCAGGGCTTATTTAGACCGATTCAACGCTTTAAAAGAATCGCCCTTTGTTAAGTATATTTCAGTTCTCCGTAACTATGGAAAGGCGGCGGGGGTTCACAACAGTAGAAAGATTTAATGATAAATAATACCATTCTTGGACTTTA
>NZ_JBRAKS010000111.1:0-11473 GCF_052745115.1 Candidatus Jordarchaeum sp. | reverse complement strand
TCTGGAAGTGTCCTAGATGGGTAAGTTTCGGACAACGGTTTATTCCATTGTTAGACATCCCCAATATCTTGGCGGATTTTTAGCACACGTAGGAATCACCTTTCTATTATCTGCGTGGTATTCTCTGATCTTTACACTAGTAATGGTCGTAATTATTTACACTATCTCGTGGAAAGAGGAGAAGGAGTTGATCAAAGAATTTGGCAAAGAATACAGTGACTATCAGAAACAGGTGCCAATGTTAATACCCGGCTTCAAAAGATTATGAAAGTAATCCCTCACGAAGAATTAGAAAATAGTATCTTTGGCTTAAAGAAGGACTTTATATTAAGAGATAACTACTTATGCGTAAGCATCCTCGTAATTTAAAAGCATTTAAAGATGTGAATATAACGACTGTTCCTCTAAACTCGGTCGATGAATTTTTCTATAGTAGGATGGTGAATTCATTTGTCGTTAGCAGATGTTTTAGACCGTGTTATTGAGAATCTGGACCGGTATGTTGGTGAAGCGGATCTGGGCAACCCTTTCTTTCCTGGTTCAGGTTACAAGGCATATCCCTTTAGTGTAGAAAATTTTAGGGAGATTAAAGCCATTGAGTCTGGGCGCAAAATGGCCTTTGTTGATGGAGGCAATCAGGAGGTGGTGGGTGCTCCCAATTTTTCCATTCAGATTAACCGGGTTTTTTTCAATGTCTTCCAGAATAAGAAGCGGGTCTTGGAGAGGGAGATGCCGCGAAGAATAGAATTTTTTTCGGTCACCTTTTCAAATTTCAGACAGGATGAGATATACTATGACACCTCCATTTTTCCGGTCAGCGAAGAATTTGAAGATTTTCTACCAGATACTCGGGACCTCTCCTTTAGCTCTATGGATCGTAGCGTAATGCAGGGAAATCTAAGAGCAGACATATCACTAGTTTCTTCCATAGCGAGAAGATTTGCAGAGTGGGAATTCTCCAAGCACGTAATAGAGAATGAACTCGGCGAAAAAGATATTATTGTTATGGACGGTACTCTACAAACCGCCTTTACCAACGAGTCCAAGTACTCAAAAATGGTCTATGAACTTGCGAAAAAAAAGGATGTAATTGTTACGGGTTTGACCAAGACCTGCGGATTATTCACCACAACCGGCCTATCTCTTCTCGGAGCTGCAAGAAAATTCGCAAACAACAATAATATAACCTATCCGATGTGGTACTATTATCCAGTGGCGGAAGCCTTTACGTCGGTTCATGAGGCGGTTATACTTCTGGTAAAGCTGAATCCTATGACGGAACGCATATTCCGATTCGAAATATACAGAGACCAAGTGAAAAAACTAGGCATAGATCAAATCGACGAAATAGTTGCTTCTCTCTCAAACAACTCCGCAGACATCACATTTCCCGGCTACCCCTACGGACTCATAGATGCAGACTCTAACGCTCGAATACGCTCCGACGAGATGCAAAGATATAAATACGCGCTACTTTCAACCATGTCAAAAAAAGGAATATGGAATAAATTCGTCAGACATATCCAAGCTAAAGATGCCCACAATAAACTAAACCAGATATCCCTTTGGGAAAGCTAGTTCTCATCGTGGAGCATTGGCCAAAAAGGATTGCACTCATTAATTCAATCTGCTTCTTTCCTTTTTGATCCAAAAACTTTACTTGGTTTTTGCCTTTGACTTTGCTTTTGCTTTTGGTTTTGCTTTTGCTTTTTTCTCTTTCTTTCCAAATATCCAAGGCATACGATCAGTCCTCGCTCCATTTATTTTTTTTACCTAAAGGATTCCATTTTAAGATAAGTATGAAGTTGTTTTAAATTGTATCAGATTACCTTAATAAAAGTTTGCTAAAAATTTTTTTATTTTTTTGGAAATGACTGAAAATGTATTTAATGGGAGAGAAAAGAAAGAATCGAGAATTGAGACTAATACTTCTGAGTCTTTGGAATTTTCAGTTCTTTCCTTGCTTCCTAAAATTTTCCCCATTCCTATCAATTCATTTTGCTTTTTTTCTTTTCGAACTTGACTTGCTTTTGCTTTTTTTCTTTGTTTTGCTTTTTCTTCTCTTCTTCTTTGATCCAAATAAATCATCTAAACTCTTCTCAGTTTTTGGTCCAATTATTCTTTTACCCAAAAAATTCACCTAAAATATGTATGGAAAAGCTTATTTATATTTTTTAATAATTGATAGATTTTGGAATTCGTCCTTTAGCTTCAAAACTTTTTTCTTTGGAAGGTTCCATTATCCAAAATGTTTTACATGTGGTTATTGGCAATCCATATAGGCTTGGCTTCTTAGACAAATAATCATACGCTTGCGTGTTCCAGATAAAATATGGAAACCAAGTTTTTCATAGTAAAATATGAAAATGTTTTTTATGGTAAACCTATATAGGCTTCGCTTTTTAGACAAAATATGAAAAACTTTTTTCATGTTAATACTTGTATCCTTAAATAGAATAGCAAGTAATTGTTAGAAAAGGTTATAGAAGCCAGATGTTTAGATTTTCAAAGAAGGCTCTTTCTGTTCTTATTGATCGGTGGGAAAAATATGAATGTTATTGGTCAGATAGTTGCGGGAAAGGTTTCCTCTATACTCATCCGTGAAAAGAGCGATGAAAAAATCGAGTTAGGTGACCTTCTGGTTGTTGATGATGAAGATGGATACCTTGTTCTGAAGGTATTCGACCTCTTGTACGGTAGCCAGGTTCCGCAAGCCGCTAGAGAGCTTCTAGCGGGCATGGAGCTGGAGGGTCATGGTGGGACTGTTGATTTTCTAGAGCCAGAGTTGAGGAGCTACGTTATGGCTGAGGTTAAAGCGGTAGCCAAAGTTAGTGATAAGAAGGAGTTGAGGATTCCCAAAACTTTGCCGGGCTTTTTCCAGAGTGTGAGACCTATTTCAGAGGAGGACTTGGACTTCTTAACTAAACCGCCGAGTCCAGTTTATATTGGTAAGATTAGGAGCGGTTCCAAGGTTTTGGATGTGGATGTTTTTTTAAACGGGTTGGAAGTTTTCACTCATCATGTTCTGGTTCCTGCTACCACTGGTAGGGGTAAGAGCAACCTTGTTAAGGTTATGCTTTGGAGTGTTGTGGGTGATAATAATTTTGGAGTTTTGGTTCTTGATCCTCACGACGAGTATTACGGTCGACATCCCAATACGAGGGGAATGAAGGATCACCCCGACTCTAAGGACAATGTCTTTTATTTTTCTCCCAATCCGCTTCCAGGAACCAATACTCTGGTTGTAAACTTGAAGTCAATTAAGCCTTCACATTTTGAGGGCATAGTTGACTTTACTGATGCCCAGTGGGATGCTATTAAAATTTATTATAATAATTATGGGGAGGATTGGATTGTAAACATCGTGAGTGGAGCTGAGGCAAAGGGGGTGGCTCCAAGAACAATGGATGTGCTCCAAAGAAAGTTTAATAATACTTTGGGAGTCTACGTGGATGCTTCTGGCACTCTGCAGTGTAGGAGCCGAGCGTTTAGCGACACCGCGGGGGAAACCACTATAGGAGAAATTGTTCGGAAGCTGGAGGAAGGGAAGATGGTGATTCTTGACACGTCTCGCTTACTTGATCAGGCTGAGCTCCTCCTGGGAAGCATAGTGGTGGAGGGGATATTTAATAGGTATCAACAGTATAAATCTACGGGTGAGCTAGACGATAAGCCAGTGATAACACTAGTGATAGAAGAGGCTCCCCGAGTGTTAGGGAGTGACGTGTTGGCTTCTATGGGTGAAAATATTTATGCCACTGTGGCTCGAGAGGGTAGAAAGTTTAGAGTTGGCCTCATCGCCATCACACAGTTGACCAGTCTTATTCCTAGACCCATCCTTGCAAATATGAATACTAAAATTATTATGGGTAACGAAGTGGCTCCTGAGCGTAGAGCAATAATTGACAGTGCTGCACAAGACCTTTCGGAGGAGAATAGAGAGATTGCCAGCCTGGACAAGGGTGAAGCCATCATAAGCAGCAATTTCACAAAATTTGCAATTCCAATACACATCCCCCTCTTTGAGGAGTATATTAAAAATTTTGAGAGAAAGGGTAAGGTTGGAAAAGGGAGAGATAAGGATTCCACAGTTTTTATTGGGTGAATTGTTTTGTACAAGTTTGCTCATATATCTGACTGTCATCTAGGTTCAAACAGGGACCCATTTCTTAGGAACCTGGAATTGAGTGCTTTTCACCGTGCTTTGGATGAGTGTATGAAGCGAAAAGTGGATTTTATTATCATTACCGGGGATCTATTCCACTCCAATATTCCGGACTTGGGAGTGGTTAACTCTGCGGTTAAAAAGATGAACGAGGTGGTTGGTCAGAATATTCCTATTTACGTTATATACGGGAGCCATGATTACAGCCCCAACGAAACATCTATAGTGGATATTCTGAGCAGCGCAGATTTATTCAAAAAAGTGGTTCGCGGAGAAATTGAAGACGAGAAGCTGAAACTGCATTTTTTCACCGACCCGAAAACTGGAGTAAAAATAGTTGGTATTTCTGCTCGCAGATTGGGTCTAGAAAAAAGGTATTTTGAGATGTTGGACAGAGAAAGCTTGGAGAAAGAGCCGGGTTTCAAAATATTCGCTTTTCACAGTGGAATAACCGAGCTTAAGCCCAAGCACCTCACTCAAATGGAGTCAATCCCAATCTCCTATCTTCCCAAAGGATTCAATTACTATGCCGGTGGCCACATCCACCAGTACACTAAGCGAAAATTTGAGGAGTATGGTTTAATAGCATATCCTGGAACAATTTTTGCGGGTTATCCCCGAGACCTGGAGGACAATGCAAAGGGAATAAAAAGAGGGTTTCTCATAATTTTCTTTAATAGTGAAATTGAGAAAGTTGAATTTGTTGAGATACCCGGTCCCGAATATAATCTTTTCGAGTATGATGCTACGGGAAAAAATTCGGCTAAGGTGCGTGATGAACTTCTAGTAAAGGCTGGTGAAATTTCCGCCGAGAAAAAAATTGTCCTCCTAAAAGTTGGAGGCGAAATGTCTGGAGGTAACACATCTGACATTGACTTTCTGAAGGTAAGAAACACACTATTACAGAGAGGAGCACAATATGTTAGTATTAACCGTCACGGTTTAACCACCAGGGACTATGAAACAGTAAGGCCCATGGGAGAGGATATAGGAGAAATTGAGAGAAACATCTTCAAAGAAAATATAGGAGCGGTAAAAGTATCGGTTGAATCACTAAGGGGAGAGACGGGAGCTAAAATAGCCGCAGAGCTCTTAACAGTTCTGAGGCAAAATCAGAAAGTTGGAGAAACTAAGAAAGACTATGAGGTTAGAGTACTAAAACAGGCAGTCAATCTTCTAAAACTGGAGGAGGCTTTCAAGTGAGGGCGAAATCGTTAATACTCAAAAATATCCGCAGCTACACTGAGGAAGATATTGAATTTCCATCCGGTACAACCTTATTTGAGGGAGACATAGGATCTGGTAAATCTACCATTCTCCTGGCCATTGAATTCGCACTATTCGGTTTAGGAGATCAGAAAGGAGCCTCTCTCCTGCGACTTGGAACCAAAGAGGGTTATGTAACCTTCACTTTTGAGGTGGATGGGGAAGTATACGAGGTTCACCGTAAGCTAGTAAGAAAGGGAACCGCGGTCCAGCAGAAGGAGGGTCATATAAAAGTCAATGGGAAAAAATATGATCTTTCACCTACCGAATTAAAAGAGCGAATTCTGGAGATTCTAAAATTCAATGAACCACCGGATCCCAAGGCCCAGAGCGTAATCTACAGGTACGCTATTTTCACACCACAGGAAGAAATGAAATCCATTCTGTGGGCCAAACCTCAGGAACGATTACAGACCATGAGAAAAGCCTTTGGCATAGAGGACTACAAAACCGCAGTGGAAAATGCAAAGAACCTCGCAAGCAGTGTCAAGGAGAGAAGCGATATTCTAAAGGGAAGAATAGAAGACCTAGAACAGAGGAAAATCGAACTAGAAACAAAAACAGACGAAATAAAAAAAGCTGAAGAATCGCTCAAAGAGCTTACCAAAGAAAAGGAAAAACTGGATTCCGAAATAATGAAATATGAGAGCGAAATGGAAAAACTCCGAGAACAAGAAAAGGAGCTCAGCAGCGTTCAGATGCTCATTCCCAAACTCAAAGAGGATATTAAAGAAAAAACAAGGAGAAAAACCACCATACAATCTGAAAACACCACCTATAAAAAAGAAATAGAAGAAAAACTTCAACCCCAGATAGAAGAACTAAGCAAACTTGAAAAACCAACCGATAAAAAAGAGGAAGAACTAGAAAAAGAGATTGAAGATATCAGAAAGGAGGAACGGGGACTGTTTCAATCAGTTAACAGCTACAACATTAAAATCGATGAATACCAGCAGATAATAGACAATAAGATTTGCCCCACATGCGATAGAGAAGTTGATCCCCAAGAATTTGGAGAAAAGCTGAATAGCAAAAAAAATGAAAGAGACCAAGCAGAAGAAAAGCGTAAAAAAGTAGTCGAAAACCTGGAAAACACCCAAGCATTGCTAAAGAATCTCAGAGACTACAATAAGAACCTGGAAACCCTTAATCAACTCAATCAGAACTTAGAGGATAGAAAGGAGAGAATCACCAAGAACCTGGATGAAATTCTAGAACTCTCCAACCAAATAGAGATAATTGACACAGAGCTGAGAATAAACCAGAAAAAGCTTAAGGAACTCAAAGATGTTTCTGAGAAGATCGAACAAATGAAAACAACACTTGGAACTCTCAAACAGAAACACGAACAAACTAAGGATGAAATATCCAAAGCCGAGAAACAAATCGAAATCTACAAAGAAGAAAAGAAAAAACTAGAAACAGAAATCAAAGAAAAAGAGAAACAGGGAAAAACCAAACAGCTACTAGACGAACACCGCATCTGGCTCCAAGACTATTATATATCCACACTGGAAAGCATAGAAAAGCACGTAATGAGAAACATCAACCAGGAATTCAACAGTCAGCTCCAAAGATGGTTCAACATTCTAATATACGACCCTAGCAAGAACGTCCGAGTAGACGAAGACTTCACACCCATAATAGAACAAGACGGATACGAGCAAAATGTAAACTTCATGAGCGGAGGAGAAAAAACCAGCCTCGCCCTCATATACAGACTAGCACTAAACACCATAGTCCGAAAAGTGTCCACCACCATGAAATCAAACATACTCATACTCGATGAACCAACCGATGGGTTCTCCAAGGAACAACTTTTTAAGGTAAGAGAAATTCTGAATGAGCTACAGGATGCACAGGTGATCCTAGTTTCACACGAGAGAGAACTTGAGAGTTTTGCGGACCAAGTCTTCCTAGTAGAAAAAAGAAATGGTATTTCAAGAGTGGAACCCTCTGCATAGAATAAACAAGCATGGAAAACCTAAGAATCTATTAATTACGGAAAAGTTCTCTATAGATTAGCATGCGGGATGGATATCAAAAAACTACAAGGCCAATACGAAAAATGGTAAATAAAGCTCAAAAATAATACAAAAAAACTTTCAGCTTTGTATGACCTAGTATTATACAGTACCTTGGGTAAGATGCCAAGAAATTGGTAATATGGTTTTTTCTTGTTAGGAACCTGGAAAACTATTACTTTCAGGTGTGTATATCTACATATTTGATATTAAATTTTACAATCAAATCTTTTGGGAGACCTGTACTAAAATAGAAAAGAATGAAAAGAAGAATAACAACACTCAACTCTGTAAACTAGAGGTTTATCAGGTCTCCAATAATATTTTCCGGAGTATCAAGGACTCCTCTAGCATTTATTTGCTCAAAGTATTTGTACCATTCCGCGGCTTCGACATTTTACTCAAATTTTTTGACAAGCTCCTTTATTTGGCATTTTCCAAAAAGCGATATAACTGTAATCACATCGGTGGGGTGTATCAGAATCGTTGAGAGCCCATCCAATGATTTCAATACCAGCCTTTGCCATCTCTTCTATGGCGGGCTCAAGCTGGGACATGTATTCCTCACGCTCCTTTTTAGAAAGTGCAAGCCATGCAGGTTTAGCTTTCCACAATTCAACATAGATATAGAAAATCATCTCCTCCATATTTTTTTAAAATTCACAATTAAAGATTATATACTTCCAATTTCAAGTAAAATATCTCAAGTTTAAATATTTTCAAAAAAGGTAAACTAGCATATAGCTTAAGTCTATCTTTAAACCCATTTAAATTTTTCAAACTAAAAGACATAAAAAGAAAAATATGGAAAAATTTCGAGTCGGCTAAACTGGGCTCAAACTCTCCTGCTCCCTGAGCGCTCTTCGAAGAACTTTTCCGATGGCCGTCCTTGGAACCTTATCTATAAACTCCACAATCCTAGGGTACTTGTAACCTGCTAACTCGTTCTTTGCCCAATCTATTATTTCCTGCTCCGTGATTTTACCCTTATACTCATCCCTTATCACGACAAAGGCCTTGATGGGTTCCCCAATCTCCGGATCCGGCACTCCTATCACGGCGTACTCTAAAACTGCGGGGTGGTCGTATAATTTGTCTTCCACCTCGTCGGGCAACACCTTGTAACCCTTATACTTGATGATGTCCTTCTGTCTCCCAGATATGTAGAAATAGCCTGTGTCATCCATGTAGGCCAAGTCGCCAGTGTGAAGCCAGCCGTCCTCAATGGTTTCCTTGGTTTTTTCGGGGTTTTTCCAGTATCCCTTCATAACCTGAGGGCCTTTTATCATTAACTCTCCAACTTCTCCTGAGGGAAGCTCTTCCCCAGTATCAAGGTTCAAAATCTTAACATCGGTGTCCACCATTGGAATACCGATACTCACACCTAACTGAGGAAGCCAGGTTGGTTTCATATGCGTGGTAGGACTGGTCTCACTCAGACCATATCCCTGACCAACATCCCCGCCCACAACCTTCTTCCATCTCTTAACTAAATCCTGGGCAAGAGGAGCCGCCCCCGAAATAACCAATCTCAGCGATGATAAATCATACTTCTCAAAATTGGGGTGATTAATTAAAACCTGGAACATTAGAGGAATACCCACAAAGTTTTCGATACGGTACATTTCTATGTTTTTCATTATCGATTCCGGGTCAAAACCAGTATAAAGGACCATCATGAACGCTCGAGAAATATAGAGCTGAACCTGACTGAAACCAAAACTATGACACATTGGCAGTACAGTTATGCAGGCGCCTTTACCTAAATCTTGATCTAAGCTTTCATACTGGGCTCCTTCCAATACGACCATCTGGTAAACATTTGAAACTATATTATAGTGTGTTTGCATCACTCCTTTCGGTAATCCAGTGGTTCCCCCAGTATACAATAGGACGCTTAGATCCTCTTTGGGGTTTATTTTCACTTCGGGTGGTTTTGCTGGATATTTTTCCATTAGTTCCTGTAGGCTTGTGGTGCCTGGCTTTTTTTCTCCATAGACTATAACGTTTTCTATCTCGACATTTTCTCTCACTTTTTCTATGTTAGGATACAATACTGAGCTACAAATCAAAGTGTCTACAATGCCGCTGTCATTAACGATGTGTTCAATATCATGTTGTTTGAGCATGGGGTTGATTGGTACTATAATGGCTCCGGTCTGGCTGATTCCATAAACTGAGAATACGAACTCTGGTGAGTTGGTCATATAAATGCCCACGCCATCACCCTTCTCCACTCCCATATCCGCAAGTCCAGCAGCGACCTTGTCGCTGAAATACATTAATTCCCGGTAAGTATATTTTCTATTCTCTGGCACAAAATATATTGCGCAATTATTGGGGCATCGGCGGGCTGTCTCTCGGCCGATGTAGTGTAGAGGAATCTCAGGATATTTTACGGTTTTAGGAACTCTCTCTATGTACAATTTTTCCCATGGACGGTTAGGTCTCACCCATGGACTTTGATTCTCAAAATCTAATTCGACAGAATACAAGGGTTCTTCTTTAACCACTATTAATCCCTCCTTGATGCTCATTTTATTGAATATATTCATCCAGTAGAATATAAATATTATAATGGGAGAAATTCTAAACCAGCTATTGTGTGCACAAGTTATCCTTAATTTTATAAGTTGAAATTAAAATATAGAGCGTGGTGTATTACAATTTTATTAAACTAATTTGTATGATATTTTTAAATTGAAAATTTGGGTGGTTAAATGTCAGATAAATTAATTCTTTCTTATGATGTTGGTACTAGTTATTTAAAAACAAGTCTAGTAGATTCGAAGTTTAACATTATTGGAACAAAGCTTGATAAATATCCTATTTATTTTCCAAAAAAAGGTTACGTGGAGCAAGATTCCCTAGACTGGTGGAACGCAATAGTAAAAACTACGAACAAATTAGTGATGGAAGAAAAAGTTGATGTTTCCAAAATCGCAGCCCTTACTTTTGGAGGTCAAGCCCTTTGCACCGTTTTAATAAATAAGGATGGTGAACCTCTAATGAGGTCCATTATTTGGATGGATACTAGAGCCGCCGACCAGGCAAAAAAGGCGGTTGGTGGGGGATTAATAAAAATTGGTGGATACGATCTATTTTCCATGCTTACTTTCTTAAGGATTACTGGAGGGGGTCCCGGACTTGCGGGTAAAGACCATTTGCCAAGAATTCTCTGGCTTAAGGAAAATATGCCCGATATTTATCGAGATACCTATAAACTACTTGACACTAACGGCTTTATAATCTATAAGATGACTGGCAACATAGTGATGAGTAAATTTGATGCGCATCTCACTTGGATGATGGACACCCATCCCGGGAAACATAACTGGTCAGAAAAGATTCTCAAAAAGTATGGAATAGACAAAGAAAAACTCCCAGAAATAAGAGCTTCAACCGATATCGCCGGCAAACTCACCAAAGAGGCAGCAGACGAGCTAAATCTTCAAGAGGATACACCGGTTATGGTGGGCTCCGGGGATGTGGCTGCTGTTGCCGTGGGTTCGGCTGCAGTTAAGGAAAAAGAATACTTTGTTTACATCGGTACCAGCGACTTTATGGGCACCCATACCAAGGAAAGAAAAGTGGATATTTCCCACTACATGGGAAGCGTATGTAGCGCTATTCCCGACATGTACTTATATACGGGAGAGCAGGAAACAGCGGGAACCTGTTTGGATTGGGTGAAGACTGAGGTATATAAGAATTCAGCCGAAGAGCTTGGGGAGAAGATTTACGACCTATTGGATGAGACTGCGGGTAAAATTTCTCCTGGTTCTGAGGGGCTCATGTTTACACCATGGCTCAGCGGAGAAAAAACTCCTATGGACGATAGCACTATTAGGGGCGGATTTCATAACCTGAGCCTTGAACACACCAGAGAGCACACTGTGAGAGCAGTCATGGAGGGAGTGGCGTTTAATATTCGCTGGGCTTTCAGGTGTATGGAGAAGAAAATGGGGTTTACAACAGTAGGAAGATTTAATACTAAATAATACCATATATGGCTATG
>NZ_JBRAKS010000110.1:0-11487 GCF_052745115.1 Candidatus Jordarchaeum sp. | reverse complement strand
GAACCGAACACCATTTAGGCGGTGTCCTAAATGGGTAAGTTTCGGACAACGGTAGGTGAGCCGGCTTTGCTGGCAATAGGCTTTAGTTAAGCTCTCACCTCATCATACTGGGTTTCCGTGTGTCTTTCATGGTGTTCTCCTCGATTATGCATCTTTAGATACGCAAACCAGAAACGGAATTCCAGCTTTCTTGAAAAACCTTTTTAGTTTTTAATCAGAAGGACTAGTACGTTTCCACCTTCAATCCGGTAATTTCCATAATCCATATAAAATGTTTTTCATTTTTTGTAACTATTGCTCTGCAACCGTTGTTTATAGCAATTGCAGCCACAACTGCATCGACGCCAACGCGTTTTCCATCTCTCGCCAGTTCTCCTGCTATTTTTGCAGCTAGGACTGCGTCACTATATCTAAAACTCAAAACTTCTAATCTCTCAAGGGCTCCTCTTAGTTTGTTTATTATCTTTTCTCTTTTTTCATCATCTTTTACTGCGTAAGCCCCAAACAATGCCTCGTAAACATTTAGAGCTGTTGTTGCATGAACACCCTCGTCATCAAGTTTTGTAGTGAGCTTCCTAATAGTACTTGGCCTTCTAATGAGGTCTACAAAGTAAGTTGTGTCAATACATTTCATGCTCCAGCCTTCTATCCATTTCTTTCCTAATCGCCCCTACTGCTTCCTCATACTCCCGTACATCACTTAATTCGGGATACAAATCTAGTACATCAATTAGTTTGCCTTTTTTCCCTACTAGTCTCTTTATGACGTCTGAGAAGCTCTCGTCATTTCTTTTGATACTTTTTAAAAGTTTGTACGCTTCATCCGAGAGAGAGATCGTTTTTGTCACATGTGCACATATATGTGCATATATTTAAGCTTGGCGGAAAAATAACAATCCCTCTAGAAAGCTTCTACCAAAAAACATGCTAGGCACTAAAGGTTAGCACTAAGATCCGTAGAACATATTTTCTTAACTTTATCTTTAATGGTTCTTAGATCGGAAAAATGGTTTCGGTTAGTGTTAGGTGTATTGATGCGTGGTCCCCTACATTCAGTTCTAGTATGTTAGGTGTATTGATGCGTGGTCCCCTACATTCAGTTCTAGTAGGGTTCCTTTGACGATTGCCTCGTCTCCTATTAGGGTGTTGGTTAGGTTGGTGTTCTCTATTTGTGCGTGTGTTCCGATTATGGTGTTTTTTATTATCGAGTTTTTTATTGTTGCGTTTTCGGCTACTGATACGTATGGTCCTAGTACGGAGTTTTCGATTCTGCATTCTTCTGCTATTGCTACTGGGGGGATTATTATGGTGTTTGCTGGTTGGCTGTGTGTTAGTTTTGTGTGGTTTTTGTGTTTTTCTTGGAGTATTATTCGGTTTGCTTCGAGTAGGGTGTTTTTTCTTCCGCAGTCGTACCACTTTTCAACTTTGAAAGTTTTAAGATGTGATTTCCAATCTATCATTTTTTGTAGGGCGTCTGTTAATTGGTACTCCTCCTTGGTTTGTACCCCTTTTTTCATTATTTCTTCTAGGGCTTTGTAGAGTAGTGGGGTATCGTTTATGATGTAGACTCCGGATATTGCCAGATTTGATAGGGGTTTGCTTGGTTTTTCGACAAGTTTGGTGATTTTGCCGTTTTTTATTTTTACGTTTCCATAGTTTTGGGGTTGGTCTACTTCTTTTACTCCTATTGAGGCTTCGCATTCCCCGTTTTTATTGTGTTTTTGAAGCATGTCTTTGTATGTTTGCAGGAATATCATGTCTCCTAGGAGGATCATTAGGGGCTGGTCGATTGCCTGTTCCTTAGCCACATAAACCGCATGTCCCAGTCCGAGCCGGGGCTCTTGCTCAACAAAAATGAATTTGAAGCGGTTTGAGTAGTTTTTTTGGAGGTATTCTGCGATTGGTTCTTTCATATAGCCCAGTATAACAATCACTTCTTTGATTTGTGTGGTTTTTAGGTTGTCTAAGATGTGCCCTATGATTGGTTTGTCGGCTACACGGAGGAGGGATTTGGGTTTCGTGTTTGTTTGAGGTCTGAGACGTGTTCCACGCCCCGCCGCAGGTATTAATGCTCTCAACTCTCTATCAATGCTCCTCTTCTAAATGATTAAAGGACTTTTGTGAGAATTCTGTCAAGTGTATTTAATAATTTATTTCCATGGTTTTTATACTGGAAATATAGGCTTAAGAATTGAAATATATTTATAGATTTTAGATTAAGCTGACTATTAATTATTTCGCAAGCATTATTGAATAATCTTTCTTCGGAAGACTTGTTCTGTATGTTTTCTCTCTTGTTCATCAGATTGGAGGACAAAAGTGTATAAGCGTTTTATATAGGGAAAGATTCAAGGACACACTTTCCTCAAAAAGTTTTAACTTCCATCTAAATTTAATTGATCGCTAGGATATCTCCCGAGGGCGATGGATGGCTCGTGAAATGAATGCCTATGCATATGTTTATATATTCTGAGATATATCTTACTATTGGTGTTAATATGGATGATACGGCAAATCGGATTATGGAGATTCTTTCTGAGGGGCCAAAAACTCCTGATGAAATTGCTAAAAGGTTAAGAGTTTCGTGGGCTACTGCGAATGGTAAGCTTCACCAATTGATCGGAAGTGGAAAAGTCGACTACGTCAGGAAGGGAAGGGTAAACATTTTCTTTCTCAAATCCCCTCAGAGCCTAGGATTCGAAGTGCCTGTATGGGTTAAATCCAAGAGCCTTGCGGAGTTAGCAGAAGAACTAGAGCCGTATTTTGAGGAGGAAATAACTGCAGCAGACATCGTTCGAAGGGAGCGTAGAAAGTATTGAATATTGCACTCGATACAGGGGTGCTTGTCGCCGCGATTAAGAAGAGGGGAGAAAAATACAATCAAGAAGCTGTTCGAATAGCAGACCTTATCAGAGATTCCAAAAGCAATGCAGTAACATCCTCCCTTGTTCTCATCGAATTTCCAGGGGCTCTCGCGTCTTCCACCACAATGCCCATTGAGAAAATTTACGCAGCTGAACTTTCAGTGCAGAAAAATTTCAATCTGATAATCTTACCATTCCACCCGTATGTTAACACGACTCTCAATCTAATATTTGAATTTCGCGAATTAAAACGAAAGCTGGGAATCGGTGCTGCTGACTTCCATCACCTAGCTACAGCCATAGATGAGGATGCTGAAGCCTTTGTAACAGTGGATGAACGCCACCTTCTGAAAAGAGAAGCAAGAGAAGCCTTAAACAAGTATATTGAAATACTGGACCCTAAGGAAGCCCTTGAAATTTTTAAGGAATAAGTGTTTTAAGCTTCCAATCATCATTCGAGATTCTAAGAAAAAATTTTTTGATGATTTCGAACTTTTATAAATTTTGATACATTACTGTGTCATGTTGTTAAGGTTCCACTGTTACGGTTTCTACCACCTCTGAATCTCAAAAAAAATCTCGAAGTTGGATAAATCTGTTAGCTGGTGTGTGAAGTGGTAAGGTATTTCAATTCTTCCAGTTTTTTGATTATTTTATTTACGCTTTCTTCTAGGCTTTCTTTGGATGTGTCCACGGTTACCTCAGAGTTTAACGGTTCTTCATAGGGATCTTGAATTCCGGTTAAGTCGTTTATTTCTCCATTTATTGCCTTTTTATAGAGACCCTTTGGATCTCGTTTCATGCACTCTTCTATGGGGCATTTTACCCAGACCTCAACGAAGTTGCCTATTTGTTTTCTGGCTTGTTCACGGAAGTTTCTGAAGGGCGATATTAAGCCTACAATTACTGCTACTCCGTTTCTCACCAAAAGTTTGGTTACATAGGCAACCCTCCTGGCATGGGTCTCTCGATCCTCTTTGGTGAAACCTAGGTCGGGGCTTAGGTTCATTCTCACCTCATCCCCGTCAAGAACCTCCACATTTAATTTCTTTTCTCTTAAAATCTTTTCTAGAGCTCGTGCTATGGTGGTTTTACCGCTTGCTGGCAAGCCTGTAAGCCAAACTGCGAATCCTTTTCTCAATATTGTTCACCAAGTTATGGCTTTTCCCAGCATTTCTTTGGGAATCGGTACCTCCATAATGCTGAG
Source organism: Candidatus Jordarchaeum sp. (assembly GCF_052745115.1). Taxonomy (NCBI): domain Archaea; kingdom Promethearchaeati; class Candidatus Jordarchaeia; order Candidatus Jordarchaeales; family Candidatus Jordarchaeaceae; genus Candidatus Jordarchaeum; species Candidatus Jordarchaeum sp. Next base: position 7,416 of record NZ_JBRAKS010000110.1, on the reverse strand, counting down.
AACCGTGGGGGCTACGTCGAGTATGTTAAGGTTTTGGAGTTCTGAGCCGGATTTTTTTGTTGGATCGTAGAGGATGAATACTCCGTACTCGGAGTGCACCGCGTCATCCGGTCCGGTGTCGTTTTCGGGCAGGTACAGGGTGTCGTATCCGACGGTGCCTGCGGATCTCCAGTATAGATCATCGAGGTAAACTATTAAGTCGGGGTAATCACCGTTGAGTTCTTCATAAATATCTTCAGGATTGTAAACCTTATTATCGAACTTCTCCCCATTCTCTCCCTTAATGTTTTTTATTTTTTCTATTAGTTCGTCTAGTACTTTTTCATAGTCTTCGGGGATTACTGTTCCTTGGGGTTCTCTGCCTTCAACATTAATGAATATTCGGGCGTAGTAGCCTCCCCACCCCCATGCTCTGGTTTTGCTCCAATCGATCTGGGATTCTTCTATTCTTGCCCCCCTCTCCGGTTCCGTTTTCAGTTTTAGGTATCCTTCTCTCATTAGCCACTGGTTGATGCAAAATGCACCCTTCATTCCTTTAGCACCGTGGTCTGAAACCAGTAGCACAATGGTATTATCGTCTATAATGTTTAGTATTTCCCCGATCCTTTGGTCTAGATATTTGTAGTATTCTTTGACCACATTTTCATATTTGTTGTTGGGAACATGTTTTGGATGCTTCTTGTCAAAAAACTTCCAGAAGGAGTGGTGTATTCGGTCTAAACCGATTTCTACGAAAGTGAAAAAATTCCAATCCTTTTCTTTTATCAGATACTTTATCACTTCAAAGTGTTGTTTGGTCATCTCGTACGTTTTTTCTAAGACCTCATCTCTTTTCTCTGTTCTAAACTCTACGTCAAATATGTATTCACCAAACTGTTCTTCTAACTCTTTCTTTAACTCAGGGGGATAAGTGTAATCCTTAGTGGCATCAGGAGTAATAAAGCAAGAGACCAGACATCCGTTAACTGGCTTGGGTGGATAACTTGGAGGCACACCGACCACACAGGATTTGAGTCCTTTTTCGGATATGATGTCCCAAATGGTTTTGTGTTTTATGTTTCGGGAGCTGGCTATCCATACATCGTAAGAGTAGCTCTTTTTGTGTCTGAACCCGTATAAGCCGAGGGTTCCGGGATCTCTGCTGGTCATCATAACCATCCAAGCAGGAATGGTTATTGGGGGAATGCAGGATTTTAGTTTGCCGAAGACACCATGATTTGTCATTTTTTTGATATTTGGCAGTTCATCTAGAAATTTTTCAAAAACCAGTTCTGGCGCCGCACAATCTAAACCTATAATCAATACCTTTTTTGACATCTCTAACGGGACTCTCCTAACTTCGATAATATGAGTTCTAGAAATTTTTCTGTTTCGTTCTTGGGCACAACTGCTGCAAAAACCTCTTTTTTGCCACCCGCGCTGTATCCCAAGCCTCTGGCAAAATCTATAATTTTCTGGGAATCAAAAAAATTGCTTCCAGTTCTTACGTAGACTTGGTCTCGATCCTTAAACCAGCCTCTATTGATAACAACCACTATTTTGCCATTATTTTTCCAGGCGAGCCTCCTTGTGATAGTAGACGTTATATTGTAGGGGGTGTTTATCTCCCATATTAGAATTTTACCCTCTATGCGGATCGGCGGTTTGTCGACATGTTCCTCCACAGCTTCTCTCAGTTTTTCGAAATTTTTATTCCATTTTGAATGTTCTAGAATTGCTTTCAAATCATTTTTTAACAACACGTACGGTGCGTTGAGCACCCCTTTTCTATCTCCAACTTTGTAATTAGAATCTATTAGCTCCACCATTCTCAGAAGGTTTTCAAAGGAGATTTCCAGTTTTTCAATGAACTCGTTTACCGCAAGGTAAATATTTCTTTTGTCTTTGAGTTTGATTTCGTGATCCCCCACCGCACCAAGCACTGCCCAAATATTTAATGAATTGCCTAAATAATTGTTGACAATCCAAGAGGTAGAGGGATACTTTTCACCATTTTTTCCCTCAATTATGGGATTAAGGTGATAGATTTCACTTATTTTTTCTTGAAAGTGGTGGTCGAAATAAAATAATTCTGCTTTTGAGACATTTTTTAGTTTTAAAATGTTATTTTTTGGAAAATTTATGTCAGCCACTATTATAAAATCATAGTTTTGTGAACTTATTTCATTTATTTCCTGGTCCTCAAGAAAGTAGTTGCCAATAATAGGAGTAAAATTTTGAACAACCAATTTTTCACCCATTTTTTCCAAGTATTCGAGAAACAGCGCTGCTGAAGATATGCCATCTGTATCCCAGTGGTGAATTATTAACCCCTTTTTATAGTTTTTAACACACCTAATCTCTGGCTCACCCAATTCAGAGGAAAACATCTGTTCTTTACTCCACAAATGGGTTTCCCGACCGCAGAATTATGTCGACAACCTCTGGACGCATCATTTCCTTTGGAGGATAGCGCCCGCTGATGAGAATTTCGCGTATTTTTGTTCCGCTGAATTTTATGCAATGCTCTTCCTCATGGGGACAGGTCTTTTCGTTTACAACGCTGCCACATTTTTTACAGTAGTAAAATGCTTTGAAAAACAGTGGGATTATTCCTAGGTCTGGGAATTCATCGAATATATCTTGTGCGGCGTACGGTGGATAGAAGTCGCCCACCCCAGCGTGGTCTCTTCCTACTATGAAGTGGGTGCATCCGAAGTTTTTCCTTACAATGGCGTGAAATATTGCTTCTCTTGGTCCAGCGTATCTCATCTCAAAGGGTAGAATGCTCATGACGGCACGGTCTTTTAGATAGTAGTTTTTTATCAGAGCATCGTAGGCTTCCAGTATAACTTCATCCCGGAAGTCACCCGCCTTCTTTTTTCCGATAACGGGATTGATGAATACTCCGTCAACAAAGGTTAGAGCTGTCTTTTGCACATATTCGTGTCCCAGATGGGGAGCATTTCTGGTTTGGAATCCGACTATGGTTCTCCACCCTTTCTCCCTAAATAGTATCCTAGTTTCTACCGGCCTTAGATTATATTTTGAAAAAGGGGTTTTCATTTCAGTTATAAGATTAATCTTTCCGCCCAAAAGACGGTCTCCCAAATCATTTACCTTGACTACCCCGGGATGTTTAGTGTCCGTGGTTCCGTAGACTTTCTGGGCGAATTCCTCTTTGTCATATTTGTACACCTCTTCGATTTGCATTAATGCTAGAGTCCCGTTTTCGTACGAGAGGATAATAGTGTCACCGGATCCTATTTTAAAATTACTTGGGGCATCTAAGACTATTGGTATTGTCCAAGGCAAGTCGTCGGCTAATCTTTTTTCATCTAGAACACTGGAATAGTCCTCCTCCAAGAGAAAGCCCTCTAGGGGACTGAAGACCCCCTTGGCTATGTTTTCCACATCTTTAGCTAGTCCTTCATTAATGTTTATGATGGGAAGTTCGCTTGCCTGTTCTAAGAATTTTTCTTTTTGATGCTCGGGTATTTCCCGGTTTACCAGTTTTCCACCATGAGGTTTGGGCATATATGAAACCTTCTCAATTGAATGGGGGTTAGCCTAGATATCCTAGGGCTCTGAGTCTATCCTTTACTCTCTCCTCATCCTCTTTGGTAAAGGGCTCTCCTTCTTCTTCCTCTTCTTCAGCTACAATTTCACGAAGCACGTATGTTACGTAGCTTGAAACGGATGTAAAACCGGTGTCCTTGATTCTTTCTTGAACTTTTTTAAATAGCGGTGTGGGTATTGAAACAGTTGTAAATTTTTTATCTTTTTTAGGCAATTTAAACACCTTGTAATTAATTATAATTAACACTTAGATGCTTTGGACTATTAAAAATTTTTGACATAAAATAAATCTAAGAACATAACCAAAAAGTAATATATGCTTCTAAGAGAGTTATCAGGCAGTTTAATTTTAACAAATTTAGAAATTAGCTATTATTCTCATATTTTTTCTAATTTCTTTAATTTTCTGATTTTTTCTTTTATGACAATTTTTTCTGTCTCCACATCCCGATATAGAACCTCTTTTTTGGCTAACTCTGAGCTTTCTTGGAATATTTCGGTTAAGACTCTGCCATCCATGCTTGTAGGAATTGGCACGTTAAACATGTGAAGTATTGTGGGAGCTAGGTCGTAAATGGTGGCGTTTTCTATCCAATATCCATTTTTAATGTCTGGACCATACGCTATAAATATGCCTTGAAGTGTGTGATAAGCTGACCAAGGGTTTCCGGAGTAATCCCAGCTACTTCTCATTAGACTGTCGTATATTCTGTATCCATCGTTGGGTATTAAAATTAGGTCTGGTGCCAGTTCTAGATGTTCTCCGTGGTAAATTTCCTCCTTCCTTTTAACATCAGCCATCAGGTTTTCCCCTGTTTTCGGATTTTTTATCATCTTTATTTCTTTGATTAGTAGTGTTCTTAGTGTTTCGTACTCTTTTTGGTCGAGTTCTGGATTTAAGAATATCCCGCATTCCCCGACACAAATGGCCTTGGTTGCGCCCCAGTCCACCTGCCATATCAATTTTGGACCTGAAACCTCTGGTGGAATGATCTTTTGCTGGAGATCAGTTAATTTTTCTTTGGATATGATTCGCCTCACGATCTTGTCTAGGCCTATTTGGCGTATAATATTTGATGTTTTCTTATTAGATAGTCTGAGCCTGTTTAGTAAGATGTTAAAAATGGATAGATTCAAATATCCATTCTCCAAGAACCAGTTATTCGGGGAAAAGATTGCTTTTAAGCCTGCGAAACCATGATCGGACATTATTAAAACATTGGTATCTTCTTCAAGCTGTTCAAGTAGTTTTCCTATTTCTGAATCGATCATTTTCCAAATATTTTTAATAACTCCACCAAATCTTTTGTCTTTGTTTTCCATTTCTTTCCAGAAAAAGTGTTGTATGGCATCGGTGTAAAAAATGGTTGTGTGAACAAAATCAGGCGAATAAAGTTTAATTAGATATTTAGTTACTTCAAATCTTTTTTTAATAAGTTCCTCCACCTCTGAAACGAGTATATTTTTTCTAGCCAATTGATACTTTGGATCAAGAGTATATCCACTAGGATTTATTTTATAATCATACTTTTCAACTATAGTCTTTTTTAAATCTTTTGGAAAAGTGTAATCAGCGGAATCAGACATAGGAAAACCGGAAATTATAAAACCTTTTATCCTTCTTGGGGGACACAAGAGGGGAAGGTTTATGACACCGGACGTTAATCCCAGCTCCCCTAAGTAATCCCAAATTTCCTTACTCCGAAAAGGATCAGAAGCCATAACAGTTAATTCGAGGTTTTTAATATCGAAACTGCACCAACTAAACAGACCAAGCTTCCCCGGATTTTTACCCGTAGAAAAGGATTTCCATGCGGGGGAAGTTGTGAAGGGATAGGTACTTTGTAAATTTCCCCAAACACCTTGTTCCATGAGCCCTCCAATATTTGGTAACTGACCCCTTTTAACCAAAGGTAGAAGTATGTTCCATGTTGCACCGTCCAAACCGATTATTAGGGCTCTCAAATTTGCACATCCGGTCATTAAAAATTACACTAAAATATACATTCAAAAGGTTTTAACCTTCTTTCTTGTAATCAATATACTATAAAAAATTTTCTTCTTTGATATAATTTTAATGCCAAATTTGATATAAACACATCAAACTAAATAGATCTTTTAAATTGATGATAAGTAGCAAGCAAATGTAAAATACAAAATGCATTTACCAAAATATACAACTATTTGTCTACTCTTATCCAACCAGATTACCTAAAGTGTACTTAACAGCTAGCTATATAGACCTTTCGTCCATCCTACTAAAAATTCGAGATAATGACTTGCTAACCAAAAGGCAGTTTTCAAACTGTGGCATTTTATAGCAACGAAGAGGGATACAAATGGAATCTGGAAAAACCTTCGAACAACCCATCTTTTTGGATACAGTTTGAGTTTATTGTAAATATATCCGAGTTGAATCATATTATGCATTTTTATATAGTGAAAGCCATTAACTCTCACTTTTTTCCATTTCCACTTCTTAGTGACATATTGGTATAATACTTGATCTTCACCCCAAAAAATTTTAGGAGGATTGTAACCCTTTAGTACCTCTTTTCGCATCAGACAGTTATTAATTCCTGGGTTTCCTAATTTGCTAGGGTTGCGAAACATCCAGACGGTTTCCGTATAGGGTCCAAGGTGGGGGTGCATTTGGGCAATCATGCCACCTATAGCTCCCGTGTCATCATCTATGTGGCTGGTCATTGTTTTCCACCAATCTTTGCCTATCAAAATATCATCATCGAGAAATACGAACCATTCTGTTGAAACCATCTCGTATGCTTTTTTCCTTGCCGTGCTTAATGCTCCACCCTCTATGATGATCAATTTGTTGACAGGAATTTCTTTATAGACGCTCTCTATAAATTCATTCTTAATGTTCTCTTTTGTTTTCACAGGAATAACAATATCCACTTTATCTGGGATGTCTTTCATTTAAATTCCTCTATAAATGTTCTCATGCATTTTTTAGGCTAGAAAGAGTATAAATAAATTATTCTTTGGTTAATAAAAATGAAATTATAAATTCATAATTTATATTCAAAAGGGTTAAAACTTACCTCTTAAAAAAGCAAATTACAGGCCACTCTAATTCAATAAAAGTCAATAAAGTATTAGGAGAATTTTTGACATCTCCATATTGTATTCCAGGTTCCGCTTTTTTTAGAATTTTATTTAGCAATTCTATTTTATTATATAGCCCCATTTCGATTTCTTTGTAAATTGCTTCAATTTTGAAATTATTTTTTTCCATAATATGTAGAATGTACATTATTTTATCTTTAGAAATTAAATGAGGATGAAATTCAATAAATAGTCTTAAAGGTTTATTGCTTTCTAAAAGTTTTTTTGCACCCTTAATTATATTGTACTCATATCCTTCTACGTCCATCCTAACTAATGTAGGATACTTATCAACAAACCTTTTTACAAAAGTATCTAACGTTATTACCGGAACATCTAATACATTTATAATATTTGTATCACTAATTTTTGTTAATGAAGCCCAGTTTGATTTATTCGAAATATACATTTTTTCTTTGCCGTTTTTATCTCCAATAGCGTACTGAAATATTTTAATATTTGAATACTTATTTAATTTAGTATTTTTTATAAGTAAATCTACATTGGAGGGTACGGGTTCAATTGCAAAAACCTTACCGTTCCTTGCAAATTTTGCCTCCAGTAAGGCATAATACCCGAGATTAGCCCCTATGTCAATTATAACATCATCATCTTTTATGATTCTTTTCATCATTTGTGTTGAGAGTGGTTCTCTTATTTTATAAAGTAATAAATCTTTTGAGATGCCTGAATCATTAATCATTAGATACATTAAACTTTCATTTATTTTCC
>NZ_JBRAKS010000109.1:0-11542 GCF_052745115.1 Candidatus Jordarchaeum sp. | reverse complement strand
AACCCGATGATCTGGTAAGGCTTCTCAAAAGGGAAGCATAAGGCTTTGAGGGTGTAGAAAGCGTGTCACCGCAGCCTCGGAAAGTGTTCATGAAGGTGAAAGAGACCATTCCAAACCTCGAAGTGTACAAAAGACTTTTTATGCCCTGATTCTGATTTTGAAAAAGGCTCCCTTAAGCAAAAAGGCAATATTCAACCTAATAGAATCTTTACAGCGGACATTAACATTATCCTTTATCGAATATGACATCTAAAAACGGATAAAACTGAGGAAGCTATTAAAAAACTCGTCGAAATTCTAGAGCAATGAAAACCGCAACCACACAGACATATGCAGTTCACGTTACTCATCTCATTTACCCCGCTTAGATATCACACACGTTAGATAAAAATAAACGAAAAGAATATTTCCTAATTTTCTAAATTGTAATTTTTATTGCTCTACTATTTAGGGACCTATGTGTCCACGGCTTGTTTGAACAATCACTTTCTTCAGTCCTGCTGCTTCCAGTGTCTTTTTTACCTTTTTCATTTCTTCGGGTGTTGGTTGGATAATGTCTCTTTTCCTGAATTCTGGTCTATAATCTAAGCTGCACACCTGGATTTCGGGATCGATACTCGCTATTTTTAATCCCATTTCGTAAATCTCATCTAGGTCAGGGTGAATGAATTTATTATAGGGGATTCCCACCCCCATGAAAACTTTTTCTGGATAATAGTTGTCCGATATATATTCTACTGCTTCCCAAGAGGTTTTCAGATACCTTTCAGCCAATTCTCTGTCCTCAATGTTAGTCAATTTCTGAAAGGTTTCCACTCTCAAAGCCTTTAGGTCAGGACCAATGTCCGTAACCCCTGCCTTCATGAGGTCATCTATACGCTCCTCTGTCAGTATGGTGGCGTTCGTATCTAGGTGGAGCCTGGATTTCGAATCACGGTTTAGCAGTTTCAGTTCCTTAAAAAATTCCACGAGCCATCTGTGGTTTAGTGTTGCTTCTCCCCCACTTATAGCCATTCTGTCAACGCGGAAACGTTTACGCACATAAGTGAGATTCGCAGCGGCTTCCCTAGGTGTTAATGGTAAACCGGAACTGTTATAGGTAACGTGATAGTTTTGGCAGGTTCCGCAGCGCAGATTGCAGCCCGCAGTGAAAGCCGCTACCTCAATGTAACCTACGCTCATTTTGAGCCAGTAGGGGGTTCCCACACCACCCACACTATGGGGAGAAAATCCCTCCACTATCCTGAAAGGAGTTCTTCCCTCAACATTTGTTTGGATTACCATGCCATCTTCGACACCAGTGTGGCAGGACGGTTTTAATGCGTCATTAATCACTAGGGAGCAACTATAGCATCCCCCCGTGAGGCATGGCGCAAAAAACGCGTCTTCTCTAGGAAATCTTGTGAACCGATATCCAAGGAGTTCAAGCGCCTTTTTGACCGTAATTCTTTCTGGCACTTCAAATTCTGAACCATTAACCATTATTCTGACTTTTCTTCTCGGCTCACGGTCAACTAATTTTTTTCGAGCGGCTTCGGGGCAAGCATGGAAGCAGGCCTCACAACCAATACAGAAATCAGGACTTGGACATTGAACAATAGTTTCACAGAATCCGCAATGTACACATTTGTTATTATCCTTGGTGTACTTTATGAACATCTGTTTCCTCCGAGTATAATCTTCATCGTATCTATTTATTTTACCATGAAAAACTTTAGATTTTCGTCCTTTGTCTAAAACGCGTAAGCGTATGGGGGTTTTTTTAATGGTTTTGGAATATTAAGATATAAATCAACTCTTGATTGTTAAAATTAAAAAATTGAAGAAGGAAGCAGACTAATATCTTCTTTCTCTTCTTCTATCACTTCTATATGGTCTAGATCCACCATATCTGGGACCCGAACCACCATATCTTGGTCTAAAACTTCTTTCTTGCTCGTATACTTTTTCTGAGAGATTGTTTTCGCTGTTTACCTCAAAGTCTTCGCTTTCCTCGATTTCCTCAAGGTTTCCGTACCTACCGATATTCAATCTTAATGAGCCCTTGAAAACCGTGGTGTAACCGTTGTTGAGTTTATAAGTGTGGCCATCTTTTATCTTATCTATGTCTTCGTTCCAGAGTGTTATTAGAATACTTCCCGTACTATCACCCACTAGGGCTTCGGTGACCCTCAGGGTTTCGCCAGTCTTTTTTGAAACAACTTCTCTCTCGTCATTAAGGGATTCGACTTTAAATTTTACGTTTATGCTTTTAAGACCAGGTCTCAAACTCTCAACAATAAAATCTTGCGCTTCAGCCATTTTGTTTCATCTTTCTAAACAAGCTTTCTATAGAAAAAAAGTTTAAAAGCTGATATCAGCTCTAATCATTTTTCTATGCTTTCAAATGAAACAATTCTTGTATTTAAATTTTTTTAATAAGAAATTTTACAAATTGCAGAGTATAATTCTGAAAAATATCTTTCCATTAGAAAGATTTTAAAGCGGAAGAAATGAGATTGAGGATTAAAACATTCACCATTCTGCTGTGTTTCAGTTTTGACAAATATTTCTTGAAAAAATCGTTATTTGTAAATTTTATATTATACCTAATTTGGTTTGGGAACTTTGATTTTCTCCAATTATATCCCTTAGTTCATATGAGAATCTTAGAGCCCTTAATCCTTTGATAGTGATTAAATATTTACCCTGAGGCTTCTCCTGAGCAACGTAGCCTGCCTGGATGAGGCTATTTAGGTGGAATTGAAGATGTCCCCCCTTTATGCCGATTTGACGTTCTAACTGGGAAAAATTCTTTCCACCTTTCCCAAGGCTTATCAGAATCTTTAAACGTGTAACATTAGATAGGGGTGCCAATAAATCACATATTTCCTCCTCTTTAATCTCCTCGAAACCAGACCAACTCTTAGGCGAGTAAAGTTCTTTGGTAAACTTCGCGGAAACTTCTTGGGTATTTTCTAATAATTCCTCCAGGGTCTTAAAATTGGATATGGCGTTTCTGAAACATTCTTCGTTCGGACATTTTATCTCCTTACAATGTCTCGTTGCGGCATCAACATGGTATCTTACTTGTTCTATTGCGGAGCGGGTTCCCTGTTCCATAAAAGCCCGAAGCACCATGGAGGATGCTTTTTCAACTCGTCTAGTGCACCAGTCCATAATGCTACACTCTGGGTCCCGCTCTCTTAGGAACTTATCCATGTTTTCATTTGTTTTCAGGGTCAATTTGGCTAAACACTCTTTTTCAATTTCTCTCCTCGTTACTGTTTCCAGAGTAGTTTTCATGTAGAGAATTAGGTCCTGTAAATTTGTGATGTTTTTGTTAATTTCTATCAATTTTTGTCCGATTTCCGCGATTCTTTTCTCAGTGTTGCTCATTCACGGTACTCTCCGGTGCTATATTTGAGTGTAGTACTATATAAATATATATTAAATTCAATAAATTTATATATAACGTGAGAACAAAGTAATTCACTCTTTTAAATAGGTTGTGATACTGTGAGTGTAGATACCAAATTAGAAAGTTGGAGGAATATTGGAAAGTCTCTAGAGGAACTACTGAGGCCTCACACCTATCCACTAGCAGTAAAATTGGTGAAGAATACTTCTGAATTCCCAGAGGGAACAAGAAGACCCGAGCAAAAAATAGCGGTATGTCAAGCGTTTACCATTAGTCGCAGATATGGATGGACTATGGGAGTAACTGGTGAAGATAGCGGATGCCCAGGTGCAAGCCTAAAATTCGGTTGGGGAAAAATTGCTGACGAAGCCCTAATGTTACAGTTCTACTTAGGGGCGGGATACGTGTCCAGCGAGGCTGCAGCAAAAACGCTCGATAATCATCTGGAAAGTTTAGAACCGGGCAAGTATGGGGGAGTGGTGATATCTCCTCTGGCACGCACAAGAATTATTCCCGATGTGATTTTGGTTTATGGTAACTCTGCTCAGATAATGCGTCTCATTCAAGGAACAGTGTATAAGGAAGGGAAAGCGTTGACAAGCGAGTTCGCAGGACTCGCAGGTTCATGCAATGGAGGGTTCCTACGTGCATTCAACACCGGCGAATATCAAGTGGTGATACCGGGCACCGGGGATCGAGCTTTTGCACTCACCAGCGATGATGAGATTCTATTCGCAATTCCCGCAGCAAAGGCCGAAGAAATAATATCTGGCATGAGGGGTCAACGCGTGGTAAAATATCCAATTCCCATACCTCTAAGAATGCCTCCTGCCTTTCCCGGGCTTTAACGAGATTCGAAGTGTAGGGAGTTCATTAAACTAGTTAAAGCTTGGCACTTGATAATATGATAACAAAGTGAAAAAATTGATTCTTTAAATTATTATGGAGGTGCGTCAAATGAATGTGAATACTAAATTATTGGCTCCTTGTGGTTTGTACTGCGGTGTGTGTGGTATTTACTATGCTGATAAGTATAATATTGAGAAACTAAAACAGAAGTTAGCCCAGAGCTATTTGACAGAACCTGAACAAATCAAGTGTGATGGTTGTTTATCAGATAACAAATTTGTTTACTGTGATTCGTGTCTAATCCGGGATTGCATTCTTTCAAAAGGATTTTCCGGGTGTCATCAGTGTGCAGAATGGCCCTGTGATAAGGTCACGAATTTTCCCTTCGCCCTCGCTAAAGAATATATGCTAAAATCTATTCCCGCTAGAAGGGAACGGACTGATGCAGAATGGGTTGAATGGGAAGAAAAAAATTGGACTTGTCAGGAATGTGGTACTCTAGCATTTAGAGGGGCTAGAATATGTGGAAAATGCAGAAAAGAAATTCCTCCAATTCTTGGAAAATAAAATGAATGTAAATTAAAAACACCAAACAGCCTTATTATAAAATTTTTTTCTATAAAACCGCCCTAGAAAATAAATTTGAAGAGAGAAAATTTTTGTCGTTAATCGATAAAATTTCTCCAGAGGATAGGGAGAAAATTCTTCAGATCAACTGGTGGTCTCACGATGGTAGATGGTTTTTTACACGGGCCAAGAAGTAGGGTTTAAAGTAGGCCAATAAGCTAAATATGCTGGTCAATAAATCAATTGGAAAAGCAGAAATGAAGCGTTTACTGGAAGCACTCAATGTTGACCAAAATAGGGCTGCAGAATACTTTGAGATAATTCAAACAGTATCGAACCTCTATACTAAAGACGTATTTGAGATAAGAGGATTAACTAAAGAGGATGAAACAACCTGGATTTATCGGTTCAAAAACGTTCCGTGCTATGAGGGCACCAAGAAGGCGGGGATTCTAGATTTATACGAGTGTGTCTGTTATAAGAGAGCCGAAGGATGGGCAGAAGCATGCGGTTTAAAAGCAGAGGTCTACATCCGAAAGAGCTTAGTGAATGGAGATGACGAGTGCGAGGTAGTTTTCTCCATTAATAAAGATAAATGAAAGAATCCACCAAGACAAATTCGTATTAAATTAAAAATTTTAATCTCAAGGTTATACTTAATATATAGCATCAGAAAAGTTATTATTATATGAGTGTGGAGAATTAAGGAAAAAAGAGAGAGGGTTTGTATGAAAGAATTAAATGATTGTGTAGTTATCGATGCTATTCGGACACCAGTTGGGAAATCAAGCAGGTACCAAATGGGTAAACTGGGAGGAGTGTTTAGGGAGTGTTCAGCGCAGGATTTGCTTGTTACTGTTCTTCAAAAAATCGTTGAGAGAACTAAAGCTCGATGCCCTGATTTTGACCCTAAAGAAATAGAGGACTGCCATGTGGGTTGTCTGTCCCAAATTGGGGAACAGGGTGGAAACATCGGTAGACTGGCGGTACTGATGGCGGGTTTACCTCAAGAAATTGCTGGTGCAACCGTGGACCGCTACTGCAATGCTGGACTACAAGCCATTAACACGTGTACTAATGCTATAAAGGCCGGTGACGGAGACGTTATGATAGCAGCAGGCGTTGAGTCGATGACTCACTATAGTATGGGCATAACGGTATCGATATGCTCTAGGGTTGAAAATTATCCTGGACCCATCTGGTCGCCGAAGTTCTTGGAATTTGCAAAAGATTTTGTTCCCCAGGGAGAGAGTGCTGAGATGATCTGTGACCGCTACGGATTTACCAGAGAAGAGATGGACCGTTTTGGAATGTGGAGTCACCAAAAAGCAACCAAAGCCATGCGAAAAGAAGATGAATACTCTAAGAGAGTAGTGCCCGTAACCTACCTGAAAAAATTTACCGATGAAAGTATGAAACCCATAATTGATGAAAAAACAGGCAAACAGAAAGAAGAAACGGTTACAGTGACCGTTGACCAAACAGTGCGACCCGAGTATTTAGATGATCCGGAAACTGCTTGGGAACAGCTTTGCCAACTCAAACCCGCTTTCAGACAAAATGGGCGAGTTACCCCCGGAAACTCGTCACAAATTTGTGATGGTGCGGCAGCCACATTACTAATGTCACAAGAAAAAGCTGATGAACTAGGACTAAAACCCATGGCTAGAGTGCTTTCAACTGCGGTTGCTGGAGGTGAACCAAAAATAATGTTGCTCGCACCAATACCTGCATCAAGAAAAGCATTGAAGCGTGCCGGTTTAACAGTCGATGACTTGGACTGCATCGAGCCCAACGAAGCGTTTGCCTCACCCTGCCTCGCATTCTCAAAAGAATTAAACTATGACTATTATGATGAAAGAATTAACCCCACAGGCGGAGCAATAGCCATAGGTCACCCCATAGGAGCCTCCGGCGTCATCTACTTCACTGAAATGGTACACTATTTAAAAAATTATAATAAGAGATACGGACTACAAATGTTATGCGGTGGAGGCGGCGTGGGTATCGCTTCGGTTGTTGAACGAATCTGACCTACAAAATTCCTTTTTTTAACATTTCAGAAGGTATTTTTTTATAATTTTTCAAAAACTATTCAAAGTTGTAATTATTTTACTGTATAGTTCTGTGGAGCATCTCCCCCCTTCCCTAATCATTTTATTTAAATAATCTATTAATTCCTCCTTTGTTATCACGTTCTTTTTAAGGAGGCGAAATAACAGGTATATTGTTCCGTGATTAGAGATTTTTTCCAGATTTGCCATCGCCCGAGCTTCTTCTTCATCCATTAATGCGATTGCTTGTAATTCTTTGGCTAGACTTATTGCCTCTGCGTCTGTGAGGTGTATCTTCGGGTTTTCTAAAAGGTGTTTAGTAAAATCATAATTAGATGGTGTCTTGATTTTGATCACACCTTCTTTTACGGTTTTTTCAATTTTGAATGCGTCAGCTAATCCTCGTTCCTTTCCCTTAGTTACAACCTCCTCATAAACCGACTGGGGAAGATATTTTTCTTCCGGGAGTTCTCTGAGCTTCTCTATCAGGCTCACTCTTGCAAGGTAAATTGAGGGCGTGGCGTTAAAAACTAGGGAGGTCATTGTAGAGCCTTCGTTATGTTTTCTTCAATCATTTTTTCGGATTTTATCCATACAATGTCTTCTTTTCTGACTAAATCCGCAAACTCCCATACAGACATGTCCGCCATTTCAGCTGCCTTAACAAAAGATACTCTCCCTTCTTTTAACAGTTTCAGGGCTTTTTCTTCTTTCCATTTTTTTAAGCCCTCCGCCAATAGTTTCCTAATGGATGCTGACTTTTCTAAAGACTCCTCACGCATAAACATTTCCAGGTCACGTGCCATCTCCTGAGAAATTCTGGAAGAAATAGTTATTTCGGTCATGTTTTTCACTGTATATAATGTATACTATGCAAACATAAATATTTCCGTATCCCCTCTGTTACATTTTTAGTACTATATACCTAATAATGCTTGATCAATATCGTAAATAATGTCTTCGCTGCTTTCTATTCCCACTGATAGTCTTATCATTCCCATGGTTATTCCGGCTTTCGCCAACTCTTCTGGAGGGTGGCCTATGTGTGAGGTTAACACGGGCATGCAGGCTAGTGACTGTACTCCCCCTAGACTCACTGCCCTCAGGATGAGCTGGAATCTATCTATAACGTTTACTGCCGCTTCTAGTCCGCCTTTCACGTCGAATGTTACCATTCCGCCGAAACCATTCATTTGCCGCTTTGCCAGTTCGTGTTGGGGATGGCTCTCCAGTCCCGGATAATAAACCCGGTTAATCTTCTCATGATTTTCCAGAAATCTTGCCACTTCTAGGGCGTTTTTGTTGTGTCTTTCCACTCGTACATCTAGTGTTTTTAAGCCTCTTATTAGAAGATAGGCGGCGAAGGGGTCGATGCAGCCTCCCATGTGAACCATAACCGCTCTAGCTAAGGCACAGAATAAGCTTTTGCCAATTATTACTCCTGCGGTTACATCATCGTGACCCGCTAGATATTTTGTGGCGCTATGGATTACTACATCCACTCCCATTTCTAGTGGTCGCTGATTGTAGGGTGATGCAAAAGTATTGTCAATAACCGATGTTAGATTGTTTTCTTTTGCAATTCTAACCGCCTCCGCGATATCCACTAGAGTTAGAACCGGGTTGGTCGGGGTTTCAAAGTAGAGTACTCTTGTCTTCTCGTTGATCAGTTTTTCGGCTTGACTTATATCCTCAGTATCCACCAAGTGCACCTTAATTCCCATTCTGGGCAATAGGCTTTGGAAAAGGTGTAGAGTACCGCCGTATAGTGTGCGGGTGGCTATAACTTCCTCCCCGGCCTGAACCGAGCTCAGAATGGTGGTGCTAACCGCAGCCATTCCTGAAGAAACCAAAAGAGCGTCCTCGCCTCCCTCGATAGCCGCCAGCTTTTTCTCAGCCACGGTCTGAGTAGGGTTGCCCCATCGGGTGTAAGTGTAACCCTCCTTCAGTCCTTCCTCCACGGATTTGACCTCGTCCATGTTCTCAAAATGATAGGTTGTAGTTTGATGTATAGGAGTAACAACTGACCCAGTGATCTGATCCGGAGTTTCTCCGCCTCTGACACAGCGTGTGGAAAAGCCATACTTCTTTTTATTCAATTCTCTTCTACTCCTTTAAATTAATCTGGGAACAGTAATTTATCAAAAAAATTGGAAATTACCTTTAAGTTTGGGTAATATTTTTTTGGGTTTTCTATTTTAGCATTCTTTTTAGTATTTTTCCAGATCCGCTTCTTGGCAACTCGTTGACAAATTCGATCTGCCTTGGATACTTGTAGGCAGCCATTTTTTTCTTGGCCCACTCCATTAATTTTTCTTCAGTGATTCTCCCCTTATAGTCAGGTCTTATCACTACGTACGCTTTAACGCTTTCACCTTGAATAGGATCCCCTATCCCAACTATGGCCACTTGATATACCGCAGGGTGTTTCTTTAATAATTCTTCCACTTCCGCCGTCCAAACTTTGTAACCGGAAACGATGATCATCTCTTTTTTGCGGCCCACAATATATATGTAGCCGTCTTCATCCATCTTAGCTATGTCACCGGTGAAAAGCCATCCATCTCTCAGTGTGGTCTTGGTTAATTCGGGCTGTTTCCAGTAGCCTTTCATAACCTGCGGTCCCTTGAAGATGATTTCTCCCTCTTCTCCTATGGCTAAATCCTTTTTACCTGTTTCTGCGTCCACTATTTTGGCATCCACATCAAAAGTTGGAATGCCCACCGAGCCGTACTTGGGTTTATCAACGGGGTTTATGGTAACCTGGGAAATGGTTTCGCTCAGCCCGTATCCTTCTATTAGGTCGCAGCCTGTTACTTCTTTAAATTTGTCAAAAACTGGTAAGGGGACTGGTGCTCCCCCAGTGAAACTTAGTCGAAGGGAGCTTAAGTCGTAGTTCTTAACATAGGGATAGGTGCAAACCGCCACATTGATGGGTGCTACGCTTACCCAAACGGTGCACTTGTACTTCTCTATGGCTCCTAGTATTGCTTCTAGGTCGAACCGTGAGAGTAGTACATTGGTGCTTCCTGTGTAGATTGGGCAGTTCATGCTTTCCTGCATTCCGGTAACGTGGAACAAGGGTAAAACAGAAAGGTTAATATCCTCATCTTTAACTTTTGCCCATTTCACTGCACCTATAATATTTACCAAGGTGTTAAAGTGGGTTATCATAGCAGCCTTAGGCACCCCGGTGGTTCCTGACGAGTATTGGAGTAGTGCCAAATCTTCTTTTGGGTCAATATTCACCTTGGGAGCTTTTGCCTCGTACTTTTCTAAAAGGTCGATGAATTCAAGGGTTTCCGGATAGGTTTTTTTCTCCTGCTCCATTGAAATGTGAATGGGAAGGGTGGGTTCTTCAGGCAAATAGTCTCTGAAGCTTGTAACAATTACATTTCGAAGTTTTGTTTTCTTTTCCACCTTTTGAATTGTAGGATACAGATAGTCCAGAGTAATCAGCGTCTCTGTCTCTGAGTCGTTTAATTGTTGCTCTACTTCCATCTCTTTAAGCATGGGATTAATGGGAACCACAATTGCTCCTGCTTTGAGTGCACCGTAATAGGCGATGACGAACTGTGGGCAATTCTCCAAGAATAACCCTACTTTATCACCCTTTTTAACACCAATATCCACAAGTGCGTTGGCGAAGCGATCCGAAAAATCATCCAATTCGCCGAAGGTGACTTCATACCCGTAGAAAATGATACCCTTCTTTTCTGGGAATCTCTTAGCGGTATCCCTAAGAAAACTAAAAATCGGAACCTCAGGATAATCCAAAGACTTGGGCAAACCTTCAGGCCAAGATTTAAACCAAGCTCTCTCCATACCAAACATCTTCTCTAATTAAAAGTTCACTGACTTCAACTTAAAATAATAATCCTATTTAACATTTTTTCATAATAAAAGCTAACTTAAAATGCCAAATCCCATTAAAAATTAGAGTATGCAATTATTCAAAAAATCTTAAACTATACGATTTTTATAAAAAAGAGATGTGCGAGAAGCTCGATACACTATTTCTCTATGACTACGAGTTTAACTATGCAACTGTTGTCTTTGTTTTCAACCTTAAAATTTAAAACGTCGCCAATATTTAGAGAACTAAATAAGCCTGTCATGAAAACACCTGCGATGCACATTGGACAGCTTTCATACCCGATAATTTTTCCGTATTTAGCCATATCGAGGTACATGCAATCAAATAATTTCAGAGTAAAACAGCTATCTACTATCTCCAGCTCCAATTTTTCCGGATCCGATATATCCCCAATTTTCACAATTCTTTTTATATCCTCTAGGAATCCCTCGCCATTCATGGAGAGAGTTTTACCTGTAAACTTTTGGAATATGCTGTCTAACATGGGAGCCAATAGTCTAGAGGTTTGGCGTCCAAGCAACACGGGATTAATTCCCATCTTGTCCGCAGCACTGAGTAACATGCCCAGAATTATGGCATTATACTCTGGATTAAATTTCACCATTTAAATCATCACACTTTAATTATTCGAAAATTTCAGTATACGTAGAAAAAGGGGTGAGATACTAAAAGTATAGTTTTAAACTAATATTAATTAGGACTAGCTTTCCCATTGTAGTCCTCACTTGATTTATAACTTATTTTTACCGTAAACGGGAAGTATACGTTGGCCACCCAACCTTTAAATCGATGCAA
>NZ_JBRAKS010000108.1:0-11687 GCF_052745115.1 Candidatus Jordarchaeum sp. | reverse complement strand
AAGTCTAAGAATGGTATTATTTATCATTAAATCTTTCTACTGCTGTAAACCCTTAATAGATATCTGGAAGTAGACCGATAAATTTCTTTCTTTGCTTACAATTTTACGAGTGCTTAAAACTTGCCATAAAAAACGAATTATCAACAACAAGAAAAAATGAATATGAATCACACTTCACACTCCTAATAAAAGTCCCTTTGCAATGGGGTTTAGGGCTCAAATGTTTTCTAGCTTAAAATTCGGATTAAAAATAAACATTTTTTTAAAAAAAGTTGAATGAATTTTTTTAATCTTCTTCATTGAGTTCTTCGATTGCCGAGAGATGCTCAATTCTTTTGGCTACTTTCTGAACAAGTGTTTCTAAGCTTTCTATTAATTCTTCATCCTTTGGAATTTCATCCCATTTCTTCGAGGCCACTTCTTTTCTTTCCTTCAGAATTGTTAAGGGTTTCTGGGTTGGAAGCAGAGCGCTGGGCTCCGTAATTTGTTTGGCAGGGCCTTTCTTTTTCAGCGTATTCTCTAAACCAAGTATGATTCGGTCAACTAGGATTTCGAAAAGTGCTTTAGAGCCCTCATTCATTACAGCCCTGATGAAGAGGAAAAACTCACTATTCCCTATTCTTCTCAAGCGCCATTCTTCTGTTCCTGCCTCATGTCTGCTGGAAAACTCGATTTTCAAGTCGGATTTGTTAGGCACACTCTTCAGCATGTTCAAACAGGCATAACTGATGGGAAGATCTGGTTTAGTTTCCTTTTCCCAGCTAGCAGCTATGCCTCCCTCCAAGGAAACCAGATAAACATTCTCAAGAATAATGTTAATCATCCGTCCTTCAGAAAGCCACTTAATCTCCTTATCTATAAAGGATTGAAGCGCTTGAGGTACAACTTTTACATTGATAATGCTCTCTATCTTTTTCTTTGTTTTATCATCAAGCTCAATAGCTGCTTTTAATTCCTTCTCAAAATCCACCTTCCTCTCCAGTAATTTAACCAAATCATCCAATTTCGAATACATAAGCTCCATATTATCCGAAACGTCGTGAATGCATACCCAGAGACCCTTATCCGTGTCCTTAAGCAAAAGCGTGTACCTTCCGAGTTCTATTTCCCGGTAAAGGTGTTCCTTACCAAAAATCTGAGTCAAAAACTTGTTCAAAGACATTAACATGCCCGAAAAAAGAGTAAAATTAATACCCATACCCTCATCATGAACAACGTGACCTATGCCATCTTGCGTAATAATAAGCAAAGCATGTATCAAATATAAAAACCCCACAAATAGTGTTAAATATATAAAAACTCTTAAGGGACAAAAGCTATTTATTCTTAGCGGAAAATACAAATTCCAGCAACGCAGACCGTAGGTGAGGTGACCCAATTGGTAGACAAATACATATTCAAAATACTCCTGCTAGGAAGTGGCGGTGTAGGAAAGACCACCCTAAAAAAGAGGTATACTGAAGGACTCGTTGACCCTATTTATAAAACTACTATTGGTGTGGAATTCGGTTTGATTGATACTAAGCATGCTGAGCAGGAGGTTTCACTGCATTTTTGGGATATTGGAGGCCAGGTTCAGTTTCGTGATA
This sequence comes from Candidatus Jordarchaeum sp., assembly GCF_052745115.1. Classification (NCBI taxonomy): domain Archaea; kingdom Promethearchaeati; class Candidatus Jordarchaeia; order Candidatus Jordarchaeales; family Candidatus Jordarchaeaceae; genus Candidatus Jordarchaeum; species Candidatus Jordarchaeum sp. The sequence continues at coordinate 10,098 of NZ_JBRAKS010000108.1, read as the reverse complement.
TTTCTGGTGCCTTTTATAAGGGGGCTAAGGCTGCGGTTCTGATGTTTGATGTAACTCAGCCTAAAACTCTTAACGATATTAATGAATGGCTGAAAATTATGAAGCAGGAGAATGTTGACGGTATTCCCAAGATAATAGTTGGAAATAAAATTGACATTAGAAAAGTGGATAAAGGGCACATTTCCCGAGAGAAGGCAAAAGAATTCTCTGACAAACTGGGACTAAGATATTTTGAAACCTCAGCCCTTTACGGTAAGGGCACTGATGAACTATTACAGGACTTGGTAAACCTTGTTGCAAAGACCTACCTTACTGTCAGCAAAAAGGTGAATTGAACTCCAAATTATTAGTTTACTTTAAAAATTTTTGAATGGGTTTCTGCTGGTGATGATTTTGGAGATTAACCCTGAACTGGCTTTCAAGAATGTTTTTGCTCAGTGTGGTTCTGGCAGGCCTATTGGGGGAGTGTTGGTTACTAGTTCGGGGAAAATTTTATATCAGGAGAATTTTGATGAATGCGACGAAGTGTTGAATGATTTTATCAGCCTTATTCCTCAGTTGAGGGTGGGTGATTTTCTTTCTACTAGTAACTATCTTATTCTGCGATTGTCAACAGGCATATCGATTGTCCTGAAGTTTGGCAGCGAGCAAAAGGTGGCATTAGCGCAACTCTCACTGGTGGGGCGATTCACTGCCTTTGCGGGCTGGTTTGACTCCTTGGATGAGAAGGATTACTATATCAATTTGTTGAAACTTAAATATCCAGAAGGACGCAAAATTTTTGATCTTCTGGGGCACGATTCTAATACCGCGATTGGAAAAATTCTGGAGATTATTGTTGAAAAAGGAGAAGCTACCAAAGAAGATTTAATTAGGGAGCTGGAATTAGACGAAAAAACTGTAGAGAATGATTTAGAAAAGCTAGTAACCTTTGAAATATTGGAAAAAACTGAGGGCAAACTAAAAATTCACACCAGATTGATTACCATTTCATTGGCGTATCCTAATTCGTTCTAAAATTTTCTATCTTTGGAGAACATTCTGGCTATCTGTTCTATTTATTATTTTAGATTTTTGAGTGGGTTAAGAATCATTAATTATATAAGTTAATTTTGCTCACAAATTCATTAGTTTATGCTAAAAACTGAAATACTAGTTTGTAAATTCGTAGTATAATATTGAGGTGTTGTTATGGATTTTGATCTAACCGAAGAGCAGGAACTAATCCGAAGTACGGTAAGAGAATTTGCGGAAACCGTGCTAGCTCCTCGAGCACGTGAAATGGATGAGAATGCCGAGTTTCCCTGGGAAGAGACAAAGAAAATGGCGGAGCAAGGGTATCTGGGGGCACAGATCCCTAAACAGTATGGGGGCTCAGACCTAGACACCGTAAGTTATGCGATAATGATAGAGGAAATATCCCGGGTGGTTTGTGGAATTGGCTTAACCCTTCAGATCCACAACTCTGCTTGTGCCCAACCAATTGCCCAGTTTGGCAACGAGGAACAGAAAAAAAGGTTCCTTCCAAGATTAGCCAAAGGAGAAATCATAGGTGCCTTCGCCCTCACAGAACCAGGAGCGGGAAGCGACGCCCAAGCATTGAGAACCACCGCAACCCCTGAAGGAGACGAGTACATTTTAAACGGCAGTAAAATATTCATCACAAGTGGACCAGTTGCTGGTTTGTCTCTCGTATTCGCGGTTACCCCTTCGGCAGAGGAAGCCAAAAGGAAGCCAATAAGTGCATTCCTATTGGAAAAAGGAACTCCGGGATATAGTGCCGGGTCAAAAGAGGATAAAATGGGGATGCGCGCCGCGATTAACTCCGAACTAATGTTTGATAATTGCAGAATACCCAAAGCCAACCTTCTGGGAAAAGAAGGGGACGGTTTCAAAATAGCCATGACCATACTAGACTCCGCGAGAATAGGGGCATCAGCCCAAGCCGTGGGACTAGCACAAGCAGCCTTTGAAGAAGCACTAAAATACTCCCAAGAAAGACAACAGTTCAACAGACCCATAGCCAACTTCCAAGCAGTCCAGTTCATGCTAGCCGAAATGGCAACCCAAATAGAAGCAGCCCGACTCCTAACACACCACGCAGCACTCCTTAAAGACAAGGGAGCTCGATTCACCAAAGAAGTTGCTATAGCAAAACTCTACTCATCAAAAATCTGCACAGAAGTGGTGTCCAAAGCGGTCCAGATTCATGGAGGTTACGGCTACATGAAAGATTACCCGGTTGAAAGATACTACCGGGACGCCAAAGTGCTCGAAATATACGAGGGTACTAGTGAAGTTCAGAGAATGGTAATTGCCGGACAATTATTAAAATCTTGAAACCAAAATCAGTAATTTGTACCAAGAGGAAATCGGATGAGGATAGTGATCGATGAGGATAAATGTACGGGCTGCGCTTTTTGCTTATTTGAGTGCCCATTGCCCGAAAAGGGTGTAAAACTGGTCGAGGGAAAAGCCAAGATAAGGGAAGATTGTGACGGATGCGGAAAATGTGTAGCAGTCTGTACAGCGGGAGCCATCTTCATAGAACAAAATAGTTCCTAATCTTCTAAGAAAAAATTAAGAAATATCTATGAGCTTGATTTTGAAATTTAACACTAAACCCGCTAGGGGATGGTTTAAATCCAAAGTTACTTCTTGGTCTGTTACTTTTGCTACTTCTCCCCTTATTATTTCGCCATCATGGGTTGTTATCTTGAGAATCATACCTGGTTCCAGATTTTCCGGTAGTTTCTCTCGAGGTATTTTCTTAATTAAATCCGGGTTGCCGTATCCATAGGCGTCTTTTGGTTCTATTTTTATTTCTATTTCTTCTCCTATCTCCATTCCGATAACTGCCTGTTCTAAACCTTTTATTATGCGTCCAGAACCTACCTCGAATTCCAACGGCTTTTTTCCTTCTGAAGTGTCAAAAACCGTTCCATCATTTAGTGTTCCAATGTACTCGATTTTTACTTTGTCTCCTTTCTTGGCTGGCATTTATTCATGCTCCTTTTAATAGAAGAAACGTTTATTCTTTTTTAAAATTTTTAATCTAAAAAAGTATTCATTATGTTGATTTAAGCGTTTGGTGTACACTTTTATGGTATAACATTGACGGGCCTTGATAAGGGTTTGGCTCATGGTCTAGATTTTTGTCATTATAGAAAATAATAAATAAGTGAATTGGAAAATAAATTTTACTGCCTTTCTTGATATTAAACCAAATTTGATAATTTAATAGATATGATGGTGAGAGAGATTAAAAAATCTGTAAAGGCTGGAGTTTTACTCTTGATGATTGGTTTTACTGTAGTCTTGTTTTCGGCTGCTTTGATGAGTTTTTACTCTTTTGAGGCACGCCCAGTTAGCGGTACCGAGGCTTGGACCAAGGGCGAATGGGTTTTGGTGCCTCCGAAAGGGCAATTTGTTAAAGTTATTGACGCGGACATAGGTGATACGGTTGGGGGCTCATACCAATCTACGGAACGTTTCCACGTATTTCTTTTCGACTATGAGAATTTTCTAAAATTTATTAGTGGTGCTCCTAATTATGTTCCTATCTCCTCCACATTGTGGTCAACAGCGGCTTGTTATTATGGCGCTTCACTTAGTGAGGGTCCCCTCATTGTTGTGTTACATAATCCCACTGATCGGGTTGCCTTATTATACTCCTGTTGCCACTTCTACGATACCGAGTCAATGATTTTTCCTAAGAGTGAGAATTACATACCGCGCTTTTTCCTAGTTGTCGGGGGACTGATTTCAGTCATAGGGTTGATAGTCTTAATCTGGTCAAAAAAATATAAAAGTTATATTTCTCGGTTTCAGTAAATGTCTCCGGGAACTGGTTCCAGCCATGCGGATTTCTCCTGTTGGGTTAGAATCACTTTGTTAATTCTTTCGTAGTAAGATCGCTCAGTGTAGATGAGTTTGAAGGTCTTGTCAGAGACTTTTACCGTGATGGATTGGCCTCCATTGATTTTCTTTCCGTTAACTTCTACCATTTGGCCATCCAGAACAACATAATTGTCGGTAGGCGTATGGGATATAACAAATTTTACCTCTGTACTTATGGGGACTATGAGCGGGAAAAATCTGGTGGTATAAAAATGTGCTACACAGGTAATAGACATTGCTTCCAGTTTTGGATGTATTATGGATCCACCTGCGGATAAATTATAAGCGGTGGAACCTAGAGGGGGCGAGATGATCATTCGGTCACCACGAATAGAGGATATTAGAACGTTATCTAGGAAGAGTTTTCCGTCCAGTATTCTACCGTGTTCCGAGGTAATTACTATATCATTTACTGCGAATCCCATATATTTGCCATCTAGATAAACATCTAGAGTGTGGTGTACTTCTTCTTTGTATTGTCCTTCTAAAATTTTTTCAAGCTCGGGAATGGCTTCTCGGCAGTCGATTTCTGTTAAAAAACCCACGGTTCCCGAATTAACTGGGAAAATTGGGATATTTTTTTCACTCTCTACAACTATTCTAGCTGATTTTAGTACGGTTCCATCTCCCCCATTCGATATAATAAAAAGAGTTTCATCTTGCAGGTCTTCTACACCATCAATAGTATATGTAATAACTCCTTTATGCTCTAAAAATCGTGAAATATTCTCGCTGGATGAAACAGCTATCTGGGAACCCTTCCTAACAACCATCCCGACTTTATCAGCCATCTCAATCATCTAGATTAATTATTACATATTAAATGAGAAAAGTGCCCTTATTTAAATTACTCTTAAATAATAAAAGTTCATCCCACTAATTGCTTTAAAAACCCCCATACGCTTACGCGTTTTAGACAAAGGACGAAAATCTAGTTTTTCATGGTAAACCTACATAAGCTTCGCTTCTTAGACAAAGTATGAAAATCTTTAGTTTTTCATGGGAAATAAAAAAGAAAGCCAAAATGGAACGTTTTAAGTCGACTTTCCTCAGAAGAAGTGTGAACAGTTAAAAAAGAATTAAAGAAAAAATAGAAGGGGAGAAAATAATGTTCTTTAAGCCAAGTTCTCCGCGATTAGCTCCACGATGTCTGCAACTTTAATTTTGGACTTAAGGGCTTCTGCCGCGTCTTGGAGATTTTTAACACAGAAGGGGCAAGCAGTTATTATATAGTCTGCTCCAGTTTCCTCAGCCTCTTTTATCCGGTCTTTAGCTATTTCTACTGCTAATTCTGGAAATCCGCTTTTAACGCCACCACCTGCACCGCAGCACCAGGAGGCGTCCTTTATTCTCTTCATCTCCACCAACTCAACCCCGGGCATCATTTCTAGTATCTCTCTGGGAGCATCATAGATTTCCATGTGTCGACCCAAGTGACAGGGGTCATGGTAGGTCACTTTTACATTTGCCTTTTGTAGCTTCAGCTTGCCCTCCTTCATCAGATCTCGGATGAGTTCCACGGCGTCAATAACCTCGAATGGAAGTTCACCGAAAAGCTCCACATAATCCTTGGCAATAGTTCTAAAACAACCAGCACAATGAATTACAACCTTTTTAGCTTCTGAGGCTTTGAGTGCCTCTAAATTGTGTTTGGCGAGCTCCTCCGCTAAGTCCCATACGCCGGTTCTGAAGAATACCGAGCCACAGCACCATTCATTTGGATGTATTATCGCAAATTCCACACCTGCAGCTTCCAGAATTTTTAGAAAAGCCTGGGCAAGCTCTGGCTGCCTGTAGGGTTCAGTGCACCCCATAAACCAAACCAATTCCGCCTTCTGAGGAATAGTCTTACCTTTTGGAATCCATTTTACACGGTCCTCATGTTTCTCCATGTAGGGATTATGCTCCTTTTTGGCCCACTCTAGAAATTCTTTGTGCCTCGGCATAGGTCCCAGTCCTTCTTCCACCAAGTCCGCCCTCATAGCTTCGAAAAGCTTGGTGTGATCGATAAACCTGCCTATTGGTAATATTATCTCCTCGCACAAGGTTTGATGGCATGTAGAATGGCAGTTCCCGCATGTAGTGCACTGATACATTACCCTTGCTAGGCCTTCGCTGGGCTCAAGCTCTTCTTCCAGTAGTCCCTTGGCAATGCGAATTTTACCTCTGGCATAGAAAGGATCAAATTGTGGCGAGTGTTCTAGAACAGGGCAAACTCCATATCTTCCTACAGCCCATCTGTAGGCTATTCTGCAGTCACCAATACCGGAACAAGCATAAACCATGTCTGATAGTTTTTTAGTATTTTTCATTTTTGCCATAATCTCTCCTCCTAAAGATAGAATTTTCCTGGACTAAGAATCCTGTTTGGATCCAAGGATTGCTTAACCTCTCTCAGAAATGCGTAGTAGGTTCCATTAAAAGCCTCCGTGTCGATTAATCCCTTGCTATACATCTCACCCACCATGTAAGGCATCGCTCCCTCTCTGAGCAACATCTCTATTTGACTCTTCCAAAGCTCCAGATTCTTCTCCCGATATTCTGGTTTATCCCAGGCCAATAATCCGGAGTCCACCTCTACCGTGGTGTGTCCGCAGAGAATAGCGGTGGATATTCCGGTCTGCATTCCACCGTTTGCATCAAGCTCGGCCCTGTGTGCAGCTTCCCACTCGTCAAGTTTCTGACTTATGTATGGGACTCGGTGAATAGCGGCGTGGTGTTCAGTCGTTAACGGTATGGATCCGGGCCCCATTCCACCCCACAGACTGTGCCAGTTTAGCCAGTGTCCTTGTTCTTCATAGTGCCACTTGGCAATGTTTCCATCTTTTAACTCAGGTCCCATTTCTGTACAACCGTGCTCTTTGCATATCTGGTCTACAATTTTTAAGTTTGCCTCAAGTTGTTCTTCTGTTTCGGTCTCCATAGTGTACCAGAACACCGCTTTCTGCAGCCCTACCCAGGGCTTTACTGGCGGTACGTCTAATAACAACTGTAAACCTAGAACCATTATCAGTGGCCACCACTGGGAGTCATAGATTCCAAGGTCTCCTTTCTTTCTCCAAGCTAGCCAGATTTTGGCTGCGTTCTCCGCTGAGGGTTCTTCTATGGTAAAAGTCTTAGCTGCATGGTACTTGGGTCTGGGGAAAATTTCTAGCGTCGCCCTGGTCTTAACCCCTAGCAAACCGTTATCGCCTAGAAATAGGCCTGTTAGGTCTGGGCCGAACCCGTGTCTGCAGAAAGGTTCTTTGGTGTATATACTGGCGTTCGAACCCGTATTTATTATTTGGCCGGTGGGTAGTACGACCTCTAAGGCAACAACGTGTTCAGTGCATGTGCCGTACTTTGCTCCTCCTCCCCCTCCCACACTGTGGTGTGATAGTCCGCCTCCAACAACTGCGGACATTCCACTCCCTGGACCTAGATTTCCCGTGTAGTAGCCTAGCTCGTTGAGCTTGTTGTTAAGCTCTGCCCACGTTATTCCTGCCTCCACGGTAACGGTTAGCGTGTTCTCATCTATATTGATTATTCTGTGCATTCTGGTTGTATCTAGAAGGATGCCTCCTTTTTCTATGGGCTTTGAGCCTCCAGTTAAGCAGCATCCACCACCCCGAGGTACCACTGGTAATTTGAATTCGTTAGCTATGCGCATTATCTCTGCAACTTCCTCTGTGGTTCCTGGTTTCACTACAAAGTCGGGAGGATTTGCGGGTAGGGCACTGTCTATGCCTCTAGCATAGGCGTAGGTCATGAAATCCTCGTCTGAAACATATTCAGAGCCCAAAGCATCTTGCAGTGATTTTAAAACACTAACCATGATATCAACTCCCAATTCTTAGGAACATTAAATTATCTAAGAATTAAACTCCTTATATGCCTTACCAAAAAATAATATTATAGCTCCCTCCAAGATTATTTGATTTTTCCACCCTTTAATAAAGCTTTAGGAAAATTTAATATTTAATTCCTTGATTTGTGTTGTTAAAAGTTTTAAAAATTGGTGGTTTTTTGGATCCAGAGAAATTCGAATATTTCGAGACACTATTTCACCCCAAGTCTATAGCTATTATTGGTGTCAGTGAGGGCTCAATCTTCTATCTATTTGCCCCGATGGTTACTGGTTTCAAGGGGAAAGTTTACGCGGTTAATCCGAACCGCGACAGTATCTTCAACATCAAATGTTATAAAAGCGTCCTAGATATCAATGATGATATTGACTTTGCCACGGTTACCGTTCCAGCGAAGTATACACCAGATGTTATGCGGGAATGTGTGGAAAAAGGAATCAAAACCGTGCACTTCTTTACCTCTGGATATAGTGAGACTGGAACAGAAGAGGGGAAAAAACTAGAGCAGGAACTCTTAAATATTTCAAGAAAAGGGAACACCAAAATAATCGGTCCGAACTGCATGGGAGTTTACTGTCCGGAGAGCGGTTTATCCTTTATGCCCGGTTTCCCAAAGCAGGCGGGACCGGTTGCCTTTATAGCTCAGAGCGGTGCGCTCACCGAACAGGTAGTTTATTCCGGAAGATTGAGAGGCATAGGGTTTAGTAAAGTGGTAAGCTATGGAAACGCCATAGATTTGGACAACCCGGACTTTATAGAGTATCTGGCTGAAGATCCAAAAACCAGAATCATATCCACTTATATTGAAGGGACCAAGAATGGGAGAAGACTACTTGAGACTCTAAAAGAAGCGGTGAAGAAAAAACCGGTGATAGTATGGAAGGGAGGGCAAACCGAGAGAGGAGCGGTCGCGGTTTCCTCGCATACTGGTTCTTTGGCTGGTTCTGGTAATATTTGGAGGGCGGCTTTGAATCAGATAGGAGCCCTTAGTATCAGAGATCTTGAAGAGCTTATTGACACCTTTCTGGTTTTTTTAAACAATCCGTATCCCCGAGGAAGAAGAGGTTTAATAGTTTCTTTCAGCGGTGGAGAGAGTGTCTCTGAGACCGACAAGGCTGTTGAAATGGGGCTAGAGATACCTCTTTTATCAAAAGAGACTAAAGAAAAGATCGAGCAGATGGTACCTGCTGCGGGGATTAGTGCCAGAAATCCCCTAGATATACCTTCCGCGTTTTTCAGATTTGCCAACATAGCAGAAGTGGTTAAACTTGCCGCTGCTGAGGATAACATCGATTTTGTGATTTTTGAAATGCTTGATCGCTTCAGATCTGTCGGTAAGCGTTTTAGAGGTTTTCAATGGTATGTCGATCTACGCAAATCCATACGGGACGCGGCAAACTATATAAAGAATGAACTGGGAAAGCCCTTTGTAATAACTATGCTTCCCGCTTTCAGTGAACACGAAGCTATATTTTTAAGAAAATTCTATGGAGCCAGAGGAATATCTGTTGTGCCCACTATGACTAGAGCCGCTAGGGCAATAAAGAGAATGATTGATTACCAAGAATTTTTAAATAGACAGAAATCACAATAACATTTTAAGTATTAGAATAAGTTTGTTGGGCTGATTTAGAACTCTGTTTTTTCAATTACCTCTGAAGGTGTTAGAACAGGTGTGCTCATATACTCCTTGAAATCTTCAGGGTTCCAAGTAACTAAAGCGTTAGAGTAAATCTCTGCATGAGCAGCCACTAGGAAGTCTGGTAGAATTCTTTCTCTTTCTTCTTTCCTGCGGAGTAAATGCTTGAAAAACATTTGCCCCGCAGTCTTTGCGACCTCAAGCGAGCCACTGAGGTGTACCAACATATTGTTTGCAGCAATAAACTTCTGAATCCTGACTTCTTCTTCCTGAGGATTCTCACTAAGGAATATTCCAGTATACAGTTCAGCATAAACAATTTCGGAGAACACTAAACTCAGTCTCTTCTCTCTAACCCACCGAAAAAATCTGAGTGTTTCACTAGAAAATTCATCACCTTTAAGATGGCTAACTATTACGCTTGTATCAAGTGCCAGTCTCAATCTCTATTTCCTCTTTCTGTTTTGCCTCTAAGCCAATGCACCACTTCGACTGAGTTTTTCATTCTTCCAAAGACTGAATGATCACCCCAAACTCCGGCGGTTTCTGCCATAACTTTTTCCCAATCTCCACTAATCTTCTCTATAACAATTTTTCCGTCTTTATACTGAACATCTACCACATCTCCAATGGCTAATCCTAGTTTCTCCCTTATCTCTTGGGGTTCACAACAGTAGAAAGATTTAATGATAAATAATACCATTCTTGGACTTT
>NZ_JBRAKS010000107.1:0-11696 GCF_052745115.1 Candidatus Jordarchaeum sp. | reverse complement strand
AATCGGGGAGGAACTTTACTTCAACGTTAGATTCACCTATCCCACCGAATCTAACCTCTGGGCTGTGTTAGCACTTGCGGGGATGGTTGGCGGTGTCTCGTACGAATCTATACTGGGCTGGTTGATTCCCACAGTAGCAGCTACTGCCGGAGCTGGCTACATATTGGGAGGACTAGTGGGACTATATTTGTTACTTGGACTCGTTATTATCCCTGATTTGGAGGCAGAGTATCTTGCTCAACAGACAGTTTATGCTTGGGGAATGTCTGCTTATGAAAATTGGGGCATACAGTCTCAACTTCGTGTGCGTTACATCTATCCTTGGACTATATATGCGTGGCTTCCCTCTTATTTCATGGTTGGCTACGTTCTCTACAACGGCGTCTACGTTCCAGGATTGCCCAATCCCTATACTCCTTACGTTCCCATAATTACTGTAGGTGGCTTGCTGGCTTACGGTATTACCTCGATTTATCTGCTTAACAATCTAAGAAACAATATGTTGCTTTGGGGCGCAGCCCTTGGACTGAATCGCATGGTGTGGATGGGCACGTGGCCAACAGAATAATATTTATCTCCTTGATGACAAGAAGGAATTAAGAGGTGTTTATGAAATGAAAACGAAAAACGTAGCGTACCTCCTATTTTTTTATTCTTTTTAGTTGTTGTGTTATTTACTATCTACATCTTTTGGAGGTTAGTTGGTATCCATTCTTTAGAGACTTACTATTGGTTGCCTATGGCATTAATATCTGACTATCAGACTATACCCCTATTGACGTTAGCTTATAAGCTGTACCTTCGCATCTCATATTTTACGGTGTTTTGGCCTGGTTCATTTATTCTTTTATGTTTCTTCCCTGTACTACTTCCGTTCGGTCAAGATTTTAGGAGTCTGTCTAAGAATTTTGAGAGCTTTGATGAGGCTTGGGGAGCCTTTAAAGCTTTTATTCGGGAGTGTTCCAAGAAAAACAAGTTAATGCTATCTATCCCACTAGCCTACTTTTCAATTGGGCTTTCGTTCAGCCTGCTCTGGTTGCTAGTTCTTCTCCCTTACGATTCCTCTTTCATATTTTTCTACCTCTACTTAGCTGTCAATTTCCTTTACTCTTCGCCTCTGGGGTTATACTTAGTTCTACTGAGCCTAATGCATTATGCTCAAACCGAGTTAATGAGTACAATTGTTGTCGTACTTTTCATTCCTCTGGTTGTATTTTTAATAATTGGTTTGTTCTACGAGTCAGCCTTTCAGAATGAGCTAAAGTCTCTGTCTCCCGAGAGCTTCAAGTCCTCTACTTAGAGTCCTTTTAACTCCCTCCTTTTTTTGAAAACATATTTTATGAGAAGATGTATCATATTTTCGTTAAAGTTTTTCAAAATTGAACAGATACTACTAGTTTCCGTTATTAAAAGAAAAATTTCAGAAACATAAATCAATTTATGGAACAACACGGGTTCCTTTTACCATAATATATTCCGTACTAGCTTTGCATGCTTTTTATTAGTTACTTCCCCATGAGTTTCTATATTACAACTCAATTGCTTTAAATGGATATATATTAATTGCATATGTCCCCATTTTTATCTTATACTAATAGTTGCTCCGTCGGTTCTTGAGGAAAGAGTAATTAAACAGTCTAGAAAGTTATTGGCCGAATTCATCACACAATTGCTCGAGAAGGAATTGGTGAATAACAAGCCTGATCCAAATCTGGAACTTAGTTTGGACTTGTCCTTGGATAGAAAAGATTATAGAATAGTTTTAAAGAATTCTTTGAAAATGATTGAAAGGATAGAAGGCGTCCACTTGATTTTTAAAAATAATTTTTACTTTGTAGGGCTGTTACTTGATGTAGCCCGAGAAGGAATAACTCAGAATGGCCAAGGTGATATTGAATAAGTTTCAAATCAAATAACTGTGGATCCGAGAAATTTTAAGGAGGTTTATAAGAAAATAAGAAAAAAGTTATTAGTTAACGTTGGAGTAATTGGAGGAATTTTTGTTCCAATCCATAGGGTCGCTATTTAAATACTTAAAATTTTTGGGATAGAAAGTTTTATGTGCATTTTTGGGATTTGGGGTAGGTTTGGTGAAGCAAAGTTTTACTGAGAAGCGGTCTGGTATTCAACAGGAAAGAAGCCCTAAGAAGGCTTCTTTTGGCAAAAGGGGGGAATAAATGGGAGAATAAAAACCACACGCAGAAGCCAACCAAGTCAATCCGAAGGCGTTCCCCGGCGACTTTTTACGCCTGTGCAAAAAAGACTTTTAATGAGGGTAAACTTAAAAGATATACATGTTTCAAGCTAGAAAAATGGAAATTGGTGTTGTGTATGGTTGGGGCTAGAAGGTTTTTTACTGTGAATCAGGTTGATGCAACTGGTGTTGGGAGTCCTCATCAGAAAGAGTTGGAGGAATTTAGCTCTGCCAAATTTTTATTGTTTAAGGGTTTGGAGGAGGCTACGCTTCGTAGGATAGTATATGAGGATCTTGGAGCAGAATTGGACAATGTGGGGTTGAGTGAGGATTGGACTATTACAATCGAATTTTTTCCTGAAGCAAATGTACATATTTCCTATTTTTATTATGGGGATGAATTCGGGGATGTAGAGGGCGAACTAAAATTCTTGCTCTCAGGGGAGAGGGTTTATTGGATTCCGGGAGAGGATTCAGTTACTTATACAGATATCGTTTTGGATTTTATTGAACGCAGAATTAAAAACGAGGAACCATCCGATAAAGAATATGATGAAAAAACAGGAATAATGAAGAAGGTTTTGGAACAGCGTAAAGAGCCATTCAACTTTTTGGAGGAAGAAGATGTAAATGAGCTTGGGAAGTTTATTGGAGGCGAAGTATCTAAAAGGGGTTCAAATTGGAGCATAAAGAAAGAAGTGCTTCCCGAGATATTCATCGAGATAATCTTTGATAAGGGTAAAAACATGTTAGACATATCATATTCGGGTAAAAACTTGACCAAAATAGGGAGTTATCATATCGAGCTAATTGGAGTATTTACCATAAACCATATTCTCAGGTACATTACAATAAAAAACCAGGACAAAGAACTTCCCGATATTTGTTATAAAATGTTTTCTAGGCTATTCACTAAAGAAAAAGGTTGGGACCATAGGAAAACATCATAATTCTATTATAAAATTAACTTTAATTTTATATCCAACATCTTATTCTTTAAGGTTTACCTTTCCGGAAAGTTTCCAAGCTCTAGGGTTTGAAATTCTAGACACAAACCCTATTTTATAACACGGGCTTGCATGATCTAATTAGCGATTCGGATGCTGGTGTCCTTCACAGAAAAACCTACACAGAATCAAAGGGTACTACATGCTGGGATTATTTATGTAAGTTTATTATTCATACTCGGTTAAGTGCTTCCTCTATAACGGACTTCAAACCTTGGAGTCCGACTATTTCGTGCTTTATGACCTTTAGTCCCGTGTTTTCAGCAAATTTTTTGATTTTTTCCGAGTCCAATTTTCCTAGTGATTCAATTATGATTATGCCCTCGAGGTTCTGGAACATTCTGCGCACCACCCTATTGTCAGGAGTGGGCATTCGTTCCAAGAATTTAATCCATCCGGGAGACAAATAGAAGCAGGAACGTTGTGGATCTAATTCATAGAGCCTTCCTTTTCCTCCAAGAAGGCAGTCCAGGCAGTTTATCGCATCTACCTTTATGGCACCATATTTTTCCACAATTTCCCTCATCCGGGGATGGCAGAAATCCCCATACACCACCACGATTTTTCGACCTTCCCTAACATGCTTGCTCAGCTCTTCTTCAAGTCCCTGCTCAAGATCATTAAAATCCATGTGTAGACTAACACTCAAAAAAACCAAATCAGCGTCTAGAGAACCAGTTCTTAATAGTTCCTCAATTTCTTTCTTTAAACTCCCACAAGAAATTATCAAAGGTTTCTTCAAACTCATAAAACCACCTCAAAGAAATCCACCCTCTTTTAGTGGCGGGAGGAATTGGGAGGCTTTCAAACATTTCAAGCATATAACTTCTTTTGGAGAAACGATTGCACGTACAAGACACTCCTCAACCGAGGAGAGCGGTATCCCGGTTGAAGCAGGCTCTACCTGAGTAGACTGCGGTCAACCAGTCCAAAGTGGCGCGTGGTGAAGTCGAAGCCTCCATGGGATTAAACCTGAACATAGCTACAAGCTCCGAGTTTATTCAAGCAGTTGACAAACTAACAATTCTACCTCAACTAATAATTCTTCCGTCCTAAATTTAGAAATGGAAACCTACCTCACCCAAACTGGTGAAAATACTGGGCAGAGTAGACCAACTAGTGAAAGTTAAGGGTATGTTTGTATATCCGACAAACATTGGAAGTGTTATTAAGAAGCACGCTGGACTCGGAAGCTATGAATCCGTTGTCGATGGACCTCAACTATCAGATCTACTAACCATTAGAATAGAGTTTGAAGGCAAAGGAAAAAGCCTACCAAAAACGTCGAAGATGTGAAAAGAGAATTGGAAGAGGAATTCAAAGAGGCCATAAGACTCAAGGCTGTTGTAGAAATAGTGCAAAAAGGCTTGATCACGGAGATAAAGGAGAAAGTAGTAGACCTCAGAAAAATGGAATAATTATTTCTATCGATATATTAATTATTTCAATGGATATTGCTGAAGAAGAGCGTACCATCGCTAGCAGGCGTTTATGCTATTAACTATCGCCATATATTATTTTCATCCCTTCTTTCAAGAATATCATAAATTGATTAAATATCTTTGCAGGATAATTATTAAAATGTTAAAAGGGTAATAGTGAGCCAAAAAAGGATAAAATTTAAACTGATCAAAAGTACGGGTATATAAAACTAGAAATTTTTGTAGGAAATTAAAAAAGTCTACTAATTCGCTTACTCACCAGAAACTGCATATTGAAAAACTTGGAACCACAAAGAAGCCGAATAAATTAAGCCAACAAAGGGTGTTGTTTGAATGAGGCAGAGCAGTGAAAAATTAGAGATTTTAATTAAACAGATGAAAGCTTATCCCAAGGTTGTCGCCATCTTTCTTTTTGGTTCTCACGTGAAGGGGACTAAAAAACCGCTTTCAGATATAGACATAGCGGTTATTTTGAAAGAACCTGACGCGGAAATTGAGGCAGAGATAGGTAGTATGTACTCTGAGGAACTTGATGTCGTGCTTTTTCATCGCCTTCCGCTTCACATTCAATTTGAAGTCCTTAAATATGGGAGAGCGATTTTTTGTAGGGATGAAGAATTTTTACTTAACATAAAAAGAACCGTGTTGAGGAACTACCTTGAGAATTCATGGCTATATCAAAGGATAGCATCGGATGTGCTGAAATGAAGCTTATCGAGAACATACTCAGATTTGAAAAACATTTTGCCAACGCAAAAAAATTGAAAGACAAAAATGTTTCAGATTATTTTGTTTATAATACACTGGCAATGGAGTGTTTTCAAGCCGTAAACGCCCTTATCGAAATAGGAGAACACATAATCACAAAAGAAAAGCTGGGTTTTCCATCAACCTAGAGGGAAATCTTTGAAATTCTCAAAAAAGAGGGAATAATATCCGGTGAAGTTTTCAACTCCGCTAAAAGACTTATTTTTTTGAGAAATCTGATAGCTCATGAATATTACCAGATCAGAGAGGAGGAACTAATAGAGATGGTGGAACTGCTTGAGGGTGTAAATGACTTTGTTCAGAAAGTAAAGAAAATATGACCCGGTTATAACAGTCCTTCAACTTCCCCCCAGACTCCCGCAACAGGTTATTAAAGGTCTTTCCGAAATCATGAAATAATAATTCTGAACCAATAACTAATTCTTTCAAATTTAAATGCGGGGATATTTTCCGTATTTTTTTGTGGCCCTAATCATTGCTTTGAAGTTTTCAATTTTAACCGCGTTGTGAATAGAGTTACTGGAGCTTAAAATGTATCCGCCCCCATTTGCCGCCTCTTCTATGCACCTCTTAACATCTTTAACTGTGTCTTCAGTGGTTCCGAGTGGTAGCACATTGGTTACATCCACGTTGCCCACAATACATATTCTGTCTCCAAATTTTTGTTTAACTTCCCTGAGACTCATTCCGGCTTGGGGTTCTATGGGGTGCAGTGCATCTATTCCCGTATTTACAATGTCGTCTAGGATGGGCCAGATGTTTCCGTCACAGTGCTTAATGAAGGGAACTCCCCTCCGGTGCACCTCATCGACGATTTTCTTCAAATAAGGGGCGATGAATTCTCGGAAATGTTTCACAGACATAAATGGTCCGTGTTTATAGGCATAGTCATCTCCTGAGATGACGGCGTCTACTCCAAGGTCAATCATGGCTTTTGCCAGTTCAACATTATACTCCACAGAGGTCTCAACAATTCTCCTTGCAAAACCGGGATTCTTATATAGGTCTATGAGGAAATTGTTTACACCCCTCATCTGGGATGGGATCTCGAAGGCGTCATGTATTCCTCCCACAACCGCCAACCAGTATTTGTTGTTTTTTATCACCTTTCTGAGCCTATCTAGTCTATCATAGTTGAATGGGTCGGGAGGCGAGAATTTTTCAAAATCTTCCTCAGTATCAATTATTCCCCTCACGTAGTAGGTGACTTCATTCTCTTCGATTGACCACATCCTAGCCCAGTCATCAATGAAGGATTTCTCGTCAAGAGTCTTCACCAATCTGAAATTGTCCCAAAAATTTATTCCGTCTAATCCGTAGCCACTATAAACCTCGTAAAAGTCCAGAGCATCCGTAGGAATTCTTCCCAAAAGTTGCCTAACTATGGGGGCATTAATCTCAATTTCAAAAAGAGGAACCGTATCCGGTTCTTCCCCATATAAAGCCCTCAATATTCTCTCCCTAGGAATCATTAAAATCACCATGTACTAAATTATTTAAAGGATATTTTCCAAATCTCTTTCCCGCTTTGATTTGGGCAAGGAAGTTTTCTGGTTTGCACCAGTCGTTAATCTGGTGCCCTGAGCCTAGCATGTATCCTCCACCAGGGGCAGCTGCCGCAATAGCCCTTTTCACCTCCTGGGCAACTTCCTCCGTGGTGCCGAAGGGTAAGAGATGTGCGACATCAACATTTCCAACCAAACAAATCTGGTCTCCCCATTTCTCAGCCACCTCCTTTATATCCATTCCCGCTTTGGGCTCCAAGGGTTGGATGGCATCTACTCCCGCCTCTATTATCATATCCATGAGAAGTCTTATGTCTCCATCAGAGTGGACCATGAGTAATGCTCCTCTTCGGTGGAATTCATCTGCTGCCTTTTTTAGGCAGGGAAAGATGAACTCTTTGAACTGTTTTGGTGACATCATGGGTCCCTTTACATAGCCGTAATCATCCCAGTCTAAGAGAACTTCTGCACCTAGATCTATGCATGCTTTCCCCAGCTCTATGAGGAAATTTGTCGAGTCTTCCAAAACCTTCTTTACGAATTCGGGTTTGGTGAACATGTAACGGAACATATTCTCCCAGCCCAAGGCTTCACCTTGGACCTCCCAGATGGAACCCACCGCGGCAACCGGAAATATGCGGTCACCGGCGGCCTTAAATGCACTTTTAAACTGTTCAATTCCCCAAGAGTCGAGGGGGTCCAGTTTGGGGAACTCCTCATATTTTTCGGGAGTGGTTAAGTATCCACCTATATAGAATTGGGAAATGTATCCCGCAGCAACATTGCTGCTATGGATTCGGCCCCAAGAATCAACAAACTTGTCCTTGTCAAGCCCCCTATAGTATTTAGGACTAAACATTAAAGTATAAACGGTGGAGCAGTCCAGCCCCAATTTTTCGTAGAGGCCAAATTCAGTCTCCCATCCGGCGAAAATACACCAACACTCCTCAGGTTTCTTACCAAAAATCTTGCCCAGAACTAGGGGACTAACACCCAGTTCAAACAATGGTACTTGATCTGGTTCCTCGTGCATAAGCGCTCTGAGCACTCTTTCACGTGGCTTCAAGATTACACACCTGTCAAAATGTAAGTTACCATCAGTTTATCTTCTAAATCCTAACATTTTATGAGGATAAATATATATTCCTGTTGTAGGGAAAATTTAAGGAGTTTAGCTAAAAATTTTAAGGAAAATTGTGTGGGATAACATTGGTGGCGTCTGATCAAAAAATTAGGATGTTACAAGGAACAGTTTTGAATGTCGAGAAAACAGGTGAAAATAAAAAAGATGCTGAAGGAAATATTTGGGAGAAGTGTATTTTCAGCCTCGAACTAACAGGCTTTTCGAAAAGAACTCCCAAAGAAGTGTTGCCACCCGATCTAAAAGGTAAAAAAGTTAAGCTGGTTAGGTGGTGTTGCTTTGAATGGCACTACAAAACAGGCATTAGAAAAACATTGGAACCTGACGAATCCGAGGCTATACTGAAGGGTAAACCTTCAGATACAGTTTATTGGTGATTCAGAATGGGTGAAAAAGAAAAGGAAATTTTACAAAGGTTAAGCAACAGCATAATAAACTTGGATATTGAAGGAGTGAAGCAAGCCTGTGAAGACGCTTTGGCTCAAGGGATTCCTCCAATTAAAGCGGTCACTGAGGGAATGGCTCAAGGTATGGACATTGTGGGGCAAAAGTATGAGAACCAGGAATACTACTTAGCTGAACTAGTTATGGCCGGAGAGGTAATGAAAGAGGGCATGAAAGTATTAGAACCTTACCTCAAAGACGCCGAGGTCAAAAGACTGGGAAAAGTTGTGGTGGGGACGGTTCAAGGGGATCTTCACGATATTGGGAAAAACATTTTTGCCACCCTTTTAGAGGCATCAGGATTCGATGTAGTTGATCTTGGAGCAAACGTATCTACCAATAAGTTTGTGGAAGTGGTGCGTGACCAAAAACCGAAAATCCTAGGTCTATCAGCTTTGCTAACAATCACTATGGTTGAGTTGGGAAACGTGGTGAAGGAGCTTGAAAATGCGGATTTGAGAAATCAGGTTAAGGTTATTGTTGGTGGAGCACCTCTCACAGAGGATTACGCTAAAAAGATTGGGGCAGACGCCTATGCTCCGGACGCAGTAGCTGGAGTTAATATCTGTAAAAAGTGGGTTGAATGAAGATTATTATGATAGGTGGTTGAATTGACTGAAGTATATAAGGATTCTAGTCGACCAATAGAAGAACGGGTTGAGGATCTACTCTCCAAGATGAGCTTGAAAGAGAAGGTGGGGCAGATGACCGGGTTCTTTATGATAACCGCTGAAAATGTTTTAGAAGCGGTAGAAAAATATCATGCAGGAGCTGGCGGTCCTTTTATTATATGGGAGAAGCCTGAGGATTTAGCCAACACGGTTAACGTTTTTCAGAGCTACGCCCTAGAGAAGAGCCGATTGGGTATACCGCTCCTACTCTACATGGATGCTGACCACGGTCACGCCTTCGTTAAGGGAGCCACGGTGTTCCCTCATAATCTGGCTATGGCTGCAACCTGGGACCCCGAATTCTCAATGAAAACAGCGGAGGTAACGGCAAAAGAGGCTAGAGCCACGGGTGTACACCAGAATCTTAACCCGGTATGCGATATAGCCAGGGATCCTCGATGGGGTAGAACCTACGAGACTTTTGGTGAAAGCCCCTATCTCTGCTCGGTTATGGCTTCTGCCATGGTGCGCGGATACCAAGGGGGAGAAGGCTATAGAATAGACGGCGAACACATAGCTGCAACTGCTAAACACTTTCCAGCTTACAGCTGCCCTGAAGCAGGAGAAGATACTGCACCGGTAGACATCTCAGAGTACACGTTTTACACCATACATCTTCCATCTTTCCATGCTGCAATAAGGTCTGGTGTACTATCAATAATGCCCTGCTATAACGAGATAAATGGGAAACCGGTACACGGCAGCTATGAGTATCTCAGCGACCTTCTTAGAGGTTCACTTGGATTTAGAGGTATAGTGGTTTCTGATTGGGGAGGTGTGGAGATGCTTCACAGATACCATAGAACCGCTGAGAGCTTCAAGGAAGCGGTTAGACAGTCTGTGGAGGCAGGATTAGATATAGCTTCCATTGGCGGAGAACGATTCTATCAAGCACTCCTAGAACTGGTTAATGAAGGTGTGATATCCGAGAGAAGGATTGACGAATCGGTGAGAAGAATTCTGGCAGTGAAGTTTAGGTTAGGCTTATTCGAGAATGTCCAAGTAAATCTAGAGCAGACATCAAAAATTGTAGGAAATAGTAGTAATCGAGAGTTAGCTTTGGAGGCAGCTAGAAAATGCATAGTGCTACTTAAGAATGAAGGAATTATGCCTCTAAGAAAGGATTTAAACTCCATACTGGTGACAGGCCCCAATGCTGATAACATAGAGGGGCTGTTGGGTGGCTGGACAAACCACTTTGGACCGTGGCCTTCTGTAAACACCGTTTTAGAGTCTATCAAAAATAAGGTTTCCCAAAAAACCAGTGTCACCTATTTGAGGGGTGCTGACTATAATCAGTTAGAGAATCTGGAAGAGGTTAAAGGCAAGGCGAAAGAAGCGGATGTGGCCATAGCCATACTTGGAGAATATGCTTATATACACGAATTCTGGACATTTGCGGATCTAGCATCGATATTCGCAGGTGGCTCTGGGGCAGGATTACCGAGTTCTGAGTATACAGAGGAGATAAAACAGAAACTTACTGCTAGACTCGACTTATTCCCGTCAAGAGCTCTTATCGAACTGCCTGAAGCCCAGTTAAAACTAGTAAAAATATTACATGAAACGGGTACACCTACTGTTGTAGTACTGCTTGCTGGTAGACCCTTAGCTATAAGGTGGATAGCTGAAAATGTTCCCGCAGTTCTAATAGCGTTTTACCCGGGTATCGAGGGTGGGAGAGCAGTAGCAGATGTGCTATTCGGAGACTATAACCCGGGAGGGAAGCTCCCTATATCCATACCGAAGTCAGGTGGCCAAATACCTGTTCGATACAACTATAAGCCTAGACCTTTCCGAGAGGCGCATCCTCCTGCCTATTCGCCGCTCTTTGAGTTTGGGTTCGGCTTAAGCTATACCCGCTTCGAATACAGCGCACTTGAAGTCTCTCCTAAGAAGGTGGGTGTTAAAGGCAGAGTAAACATATCAGTAACCGTTACTAATAGCGGCGAGGTGGCGGGCGATGAGGTGGTTCAGCTCTATGTTAATGATATGTACAGTTCTAGGGTTACCCCGGTTAAAGAGCTAAAAGGTTTTAAGCGGATATTTCTGAAGCCGGGTGAGAGTAAGAGACTTACCTTTATCTTAAACGTGGAGGATTTAGCAGTATATCAGGATAAAGGCAGATTCACCGTGGAGCCTGGTGTGTTCAAAGTATTGGTGGGAGCGTCATCCGAGGACATAAGATTAGAAGATAGCTTCGAGGTTGCCTAATACCTCTAAGGATTCACCGACATGAGAGAGTTTAAAATAAGCAGCCACTGGAAAATTGTCCTCACTGTTACCCCTTTTTTACCGTATACGGGAAGTATACGCTTGTGTTTTGCTCACAAGTTTCCCCGAAAAGAAGCATTTTTAAGTCCCGAAACAAGGGAATAAACAACCACATAATTAACGAGAAACGCACCTGAACAAAATTAATAGAAAAGGGTGGTGCACATGTTCTAAAAGCACATGGTTGCCCAAAATAAGGTCATTCCAGACCACTCACCGGCTGAAAAATGCGCCCCACACCTTCCGCATA
>NZ_JBRAKS010000106.1:0-11728 GCF_052745115.1 Candidatus Jordarchaeum sp. | reverse complement strand
ATCCTTAAAAAACGCCAGCAAAAATGGTCAGCCACAAAATTCTTATTTATGAGCGAATAGTAATTTTACCTTCTGGTTAACTGGAAATTCAACTGGACTTCTAAAGTGGGGTAGAAAAAATTCTGTTGGTTAATTAGAAATACTAGTTTACCACAATCTAGTGTTTGAAACCATTACGGCGGCTTCGCCGTCAACGCACACTTCGGCCTTCTGATTCTTTATCTGCATCTTGATTCTAACCACTCCGCCATTATACTTTTCCTTATCCTTCTTCTCTATTACCTCGGATTCGGCGTGTATAGTGTCGCCTATTTTTACTGGAGCGGTAAACTTGTAGTGCGCTCCCAGGAAGGCGATAGCTGTTCCGTTTAACAATTGCCCCAAATATCCTGATAAAACACTAACTGAGAGAAGACCGTGAGCAATTCTAGTTCCAAACGGAGACTTTTTTGCGAACTCCTCGTCAATATGCAGAGGATTATAATCGCCGGAGAGGGAGGCGAACGCTATTATATGTGCGTCTGTTATTGTTATGGCGGGTGATTTGTCTACCTCGCCGAGTTTGAACTCGCCATAAGTTTTTCCTAGTTGGCTCATTTTATTCGACCTCGTATCCAAAAGATTGCAAGTTTTACTTAAATCTTTCCAAAAGATGGATTCTAAAACTAATTACCTTTTTCCCAATCCGCTATTTCTTTAATTGTTTTTACTGCGGATCGGATGGTGGGATAAGTGGGTATTCTGTTTTCTAGTAGTAGTTCGTGGGCTTTTTGGGAGAGGATTCTGGAGGCTAGCCAGGTTACTATTAGGGGTTTGTTGAATTTTTTTACTTCTTTTGAGACCTCAACTATGTCGTTTGCGAGTAGAACTGCAGGGTCTCCCACTGCGCTGGTGATGATGAGGTAGATGGTGTTTAGGTAGTCTTCTCTGCAGAGGGTTTCTATGCACTCTTTGAACATTCCTAGGTTCAATATTATTTGGCCGGTGACGTCGAGTGGGTTTTTTATTTGTGCGAATCCCGGGAGGATGGTTTCCAATTTTTCTTTGGCTCTCTCCTTAAATTCTGGTACATCTAAGCCGTATTCTTCACTCAAATCCGCTGTTATGGTGCAAGTGGCGCCACTGGTCGCTATCACAGCTATCCGGTGGTCTTTCGGTTTGGGTTGCCACGATAAGGCCATGGGCAGATTGTAAAGGTCGTCTACCCCTTGGCACAGTATTACCCCGGAATCCTTGAGAAGCGGGTCATACCCCTCTTCAAGCTGTGAAACTAATCCGGTATGGTACTGGGTGATTTTCCTAGCCTTTTGGCTTTTGGAGGCATTAAAAACTACCACTGGCTTGTCGGCTTCTCTTGCCTTCTTCGCAGCTTTGCGGAACAGGTCTTTGTTTTTAATCACTTCAAGATATATGACGATGGTTTTAGTGTGTGGGTCTTCGGCCATGAAGTCTAGGATTTCGGCTGTTTCCAAATCTGCTTCATTACCGGTGGAGACGCTTCGGCTGATTCCTAGTCCTAAATCCCACATGTGGGTGAGGGTGCTGCCCATTATTGCGCCGGAGTGTGAAATCAGACCCACATCTCCTCTTATGGGTGTGTTTGGAATCAGTAATGTGGGAGAGAAACAAGCACAGAAATTATTCGGTGTAGACAGAATTCCCTGCGAATTGGGACCCAGTAGGCGTAAACCTCCTTTTCTCGCTTTACTCACAAGTTTGTTCTGTTCCTCTACCTTTCCCACTTCTGCGAAGCCGGCCGATCCAATCATTGCACATTTTACTCCATTTTTGATGCAGTCTTCAACAATTTTTTCAACAGTTTGTGCCGGGGTAAGTATGTAAACTAAATCCACTTTTCTAGGAATATCAGCCACGGAGGGGTAGCACCTTAATCCCATAACCTCCTGCTCTGAGGGGTTCACAGGGAAGACTCGTTCTTTGGGAAAGCCTCTACCAATCATGAAGTTTAAAGCTATGCTACCCAGCTTTGAAACATTGTTGGAAGCACCCACAATCGCAACAGAATCTGGATTAAACAACGCCTTAATGCTAGGATCCAAATCAAATCACCTCTAACCCATCACGAATATGAATAAGCAAATACTCTCAAGATTTCCCATGAGACGTAAACAACTTATTTCAGGTGTTAAAGATATTCTGCTTTCATTCGCTGCCGATAATTTGGTGTTTAATAACCTTTTATCCTTCCTTTTAAAATACTTTTAATTCTTATCAAAAGATTTCCAGTCATAAACAATTAACAGAAAATCACGCGTTTTTTAATTTTTGGTTTTGTTTAGGCTACTAAATCCTTATTAATCAACTTTGCTTATTTTATATTAACGAATGAACTGTATTAGGTTGTGATTACAGTGACGGTGGGAAAGTACAAACTAGTTCTATTTAGATCCCAGAGAACACCCAAGTATCACATGGTTTTAAGTAACATTAAAAAAAGTCTAGAAAACTTGAACCTAGACTTGGAGATTGAAGAAGTGGATTTAGAGAAAAATCCAGAGCGGGCGTTACGAGATGGTGTTTTAACTACCCCAACTTTGGATATTATTGGCATGAACTGGAGATTTATTGGGGTTCCAACGGTTGATGAATTGACAGAGGTTCTGGAAGAATTGACAAAACAGAGGGAAGTTAAAGTATGAGTAGAAGAGGAAAACGAAGCGAGTCCCTTTTAGATGAACTTCGTAAAAGGACAAAGGTTTTCGAGGGGGAATCCGTAGAAGAAGAGTTGAGTGAAAGGACACCCACCGGTATTAAGGGATTCGACGAATTGATTCAAGGGGGTCTAATAAGGGGTGAAACATACATTATATCTGGTGTGTCTGGTGCGGGAAAATCCATTTTTTCCCTAGAGTTTCTTTATAGGGGGGCTTCCCAGTTCAATGAACCGGGGCTTTACGTAACCTTTGAGGAAACCATGCAGAGTTTACTACGCAATGGTAAAAACTTTGATTGGAACCTGGCCAATCTTATTGATAAAAAAAAGTTACTAATCGCGGACTTTACTCTGATGACCCTTGGGGACACCGCTCTCACTCTAAACCCTGAAGCATTCAATCTTGATGGTCTATATGTTACACTGGAAACTGCGGTTAAGGATTTAGGAATAAAGAGAGTGGTACTGGATCCGGTATCTGTCCTGTTTTTACAGTATCCTAACGTGGGTGTGATTCGCAGAGAATTAAACATCATTTCTAGCATGTTGCGTAAAAACAAGTGCACTTCCATATTTGTTACGGAAACCGGTAATGATCCAACAAACATTACTCGTTTTGGGGTGGAAGAATACCTGGCAAATGGAGTTATAGTATTATACTGGGAAGCGGAGGATGATAAAAGGAATAGGTATATTGAAGTTTTTAAAATGAGGGGTACTGCTCATCACGCGGGTAGGAGGCGTATATCAATAACCAATGATGGTGTTAGCGTAATCTACTAGGAGATTCCTACCAATGTTGAAAACAAATATACCGTTCTTCGACAAAAAAATCAAGGGCATCCCCGAAAAGAAAAAAGTCGTGTTTATGGTCGCTCCCGGAATAGACCCTTCACTCATTGGTCTTCACTTCGCAAAAGTGGGATTAGATAACGGATACCGCATAATGTATGTAGTAAATAACAAATTTCCAGACGCAGTGAGAAAACAGGCTAAAACTCTAGGTTGGGTAACAGACCACTTTGAGAAAGAAGGCTCCTTTATTTTGGTGGACGCCTACTGCGGATACAGCGGAATAGACAGCAAAGAAAAACTGGTTACAAACCCTTATGATAATGAGGATACAAGGAAGAAATTGTCTGGATTCTCAACGGAAAAAACTGTGGTAATTTTTGATTCGATAAGCAGCTTTTTGGACATGCATGGGGATGGGGTTGAAGAGATCCTGGAACTAATCAGTTGTTTACAGGAAGCCATTGTTATCGGTCTCTTTTCAACCTGGACTTATCAACAAGATGAGGTTGGTAAGATTACGGACTTCTTTGAGGGTGTATTTGAGATAAAACCCAGTAGAGAATTTTTATACATCAAACAGTCCCTCTCCATAAAAAAGATAACATGGGCTCGAAGAATTCCTTGGGAGATTCCAGTGAGAATACTACTCCCGGGAGGGCTCAGAGTCTATATACCAAAAATTGTAGTGACGGGTGCTTACGAAGCGGGTAAAACAACCTTTCTGCACGCTGTAGCGGATGAAGCCATTAGTGTGGATCGTATGGGCACTACTGTGGCTCTCGACTATGGTACACTAGATTATAGAGGGTTCTATATAGAATTCTTTGGCACACCGGGGCAGCCGCAATTTGACACCATCGTAGAAACAATAGCTAAAGAGGCAGTGGGATTAATTTTAATGGTTGATAGCTCAGATCCAGACACTTTCCCCAGAGCTAAAATTCTTTTTGAGAAGTGTGGGGGTTACCATTTACCTTCCGTAATTGCCGCGAACAAACAGGATCTTGATCAGGCTATAGAGCCTTCGATGGTTCAAGAGAGACTCACTCTCCCCCTGAAGATACCCGTTATAGGTTGTAGTGCAAAAACTAAAAGTAACTTAACCTTGGTGATTGATATTCTTCTTGACATCATATTATTTGGAGGGAAAGAAAATGAAAACGGCTGAGGCAGAAGAGTTAGAAAAAATTTTAACCAGTCTCCAAAACATTTCGGAAATTGAAGGTGTGGCAATAGTAACCAGAAATGGAAATCTAATATCAAGTAATCTTCCAAGGGACATCGACGGGCAGAAATTTGCGGCTATGTCTGCCTCTATGGTTGGAGCATCTGAAACAGCGGCTGCCTTAATGAAATCATTTGCAAAACGAATTATAGTGGAAATTGAAAGGGGAAAAATTCTTGCTTTAGGTGCAGGACCCAAAGCCATACTTGTGGTTTCCATTAAAGAAAATGCTAACATCGAAGACCTTACTCCAGAATTGGAGAAGTATAGAAAGGACGTTATGAAAATATTTAGATAATCACCATTTTTTTGGTACAAAAATCTTTACATTTATAAATTAATACACACAAGAAATTATAATTAAGGCGGATTCAAAAGGAGAATTTAGGGATTCTACAGAAAGAGGGAAGATACGTGCCAGAATCAGAAAAAGATAATAGAGTCCAAATAGGCATTCAAGGCCTAGACGAGCTATTAGACCATGGTTTGCGTCCTGGCTCCCTTTGTATAATTGTGGGGGAACCTCTCTGTGGAAAAGAAATCCTTGTAAAAGAATTTTTCTATAAGGGTCTTGAAGGGGGAGAGTCGGGAATCTACATTACAACGAATAACTTTGCCGAAGATATATATAATGAAATGGGAGAGTTTGGATGGGATTTATCTAAATACGGAAAAGGGGAAAAGGTGGCATATAAAATAATTGATGCATATTCTCAAACCGTTAATCCCAATGTGGAAGATACAAGCACTGTATTGTATGTTCCGGCGGCAACCGACCTTGCGGGTTTAAGCTCAAAAATAGTTGAAGCAATAACTACTTTAACAGGAAATTTTGAAAAACTAAGAGTGGTGCTAGATTCTCTTTCCAGCATCATCACTTTTATTAATCCTTCTGCTGCTATTAGATTTCTCTCTTTTCTTAAAGCTCGAATTCGCATAGTTAAAGGAGTATTTATTTCTCTTTTAGAATCCGAACTCACTGAAAAAACAATAATGGTTCAAATACTGCAATTAGCGGACGTTATCATGGAAATTCAGGGTAATGAAATACATGTAAGACATAGAGGTAAAGCCTCAACAAAGGGTGAATTCAAAATAATCGGGAAAGGAATCGAAATCACTCCCACAAAATAAAGGCTAACAAAAACTAATTTTAGTATATAAAAATCAAATTGATCCCTAATCAACTAATTGAACTGATACCCAAGATTTATTTCTGTTCACATTTTACTTTTAATCATGGTTTATAAAGTAGGTCGATAGTTTTGCAAAAGGAAGATCTAAAGGAATTATATGAAAGAGTAAAAAAGAAGGTCATAAATAGAGAACGAGAAACACGTAACATTTTAGCCGCCCTCGCTGCAGGTAGACATATACTCCTTGAGGGACCGCCGGGAACCACTAAGAGTACGCTGCTGCAGGTCATAGCGGAGGAAATGAACACTCCCTTTATCATGGTTGAGGGAACCGCTGATTTAACACCCTCAAAACTTTTAGGATATTTTGATCCGGCGCAAGCGGTTGCGGAAGGATATAAACCAGAACATTTTGTTGAGGGACCCCTGTTGGAAGCAATGAAGAAAGGCGGTATACTCTATATTGACGAGTTTAACAGAATTCCCCCCCGATGCTTTAAATGTTTTAATGCGAGCCATTGAAGAAGGAGAAATAGTCGTGCCCAGAGTAGGATTAATAAATTCTAATAATGGGTTTCGGCTGGTTTCTGCTCAGAATCCTTATGATGATGTGGGCACCAGCAAAGTTAGTATGGGGATTTTCGACCGACTCTGTAAACTAAAAATGACCTACCAGTCAAAAGAGGAAGAAGAACAAATTGTCAAGCTAAGAACAGATTGCAAAGATGAAAAGCTTGTGGAACAGGCGGTGGAAATAACAAGAAGAACAAGAAATCACCCCGAAATTAAGCAGGGAGCATCGGTAAGGGGCGCAATGCACTTCGTGGAAATATTCCAACAACTCACAGATTTGGAAAAAGAGAACATTCAAGA
Source organism: Candidatus Jordarchaeum sp. (assembly GCF_052745115.1). Lineage (NCBI taxonomy): Archaea > Promethearchaeati > Candidatus Jordarchaeia > Candidatus Jordarchaeales > Candidatus Jordarchaeaceae > Candidatus Jordarchaeum > Candidatus Jordarchaeum sp. The sequence goes on along the minus strand of NZ_JBRAKS010000106.1, from coordinate 5,025 downwards.
CTTTGAGATATACTTATCGCTAGCTCTAGACGCTGCCTACATGGCTCTGGGCAGTAAAATTTGGCTGGTAGAAACATCACAAAAAACTCCAGAGCAAGTGATAAAGCAGATTGTACTTGAAGTTCTTAGAATAATTTCCCCCAGTGAAGAAACACGAATCAGACCGTATAGAATGAGTGAACCTTCAAGTGAATTTCTGGAGGAGTCAAGAAAATTTTTTCGTAGCTCAAACCAATGAAGAATCTGGGAAGGACAATAATGGGTTTCCTCTAACTGAAGATGGGGAGGAAGAACAGACTTCTCTAAAACTTCTTACATAACCTTGGCGAGAAAGCCCCCGACTTCAGTCGTGGGGATGAATCGCAAAAAAGCTTATTTGAAAGTAGGGTATATAAATAGTTGTTGGTAGCTGAAGGGTTTGGCTTGGGCTTAAGGGGCTAAACAAGACGCAGCCCCCATGAGGGTGCCAACATAGACGCCGTTCCCTTGAGGGAAGGGCGTGTTAACCGGGTGGTGGCACACCCGTTGCTTCGAAGGCGTTGAGCCAGAAGCAAGAATCCCCCGACTTTAGTCGAGGGGAGTGTCAACTGGTATACAAAAATTAGTCAATCACTTAAACCAGATTTGAGGGAATCGGCCAAGAGAATAGCGGCAAGAACCGCAGTCCGAATTGCTGCCAGAGAAATCGGCAGAGGCCTATACACGGGATTCATGGAGTCCCAACCCTACAGATTTAATTCCTATGAAGAAATAGATCTGGAAAAAACCGTTGAGAACATGCTGGGAAAAACATTTCTTGATTATGAAGACATCCACGTTTTTAAAAGAACCGAAAAGTATGTTCCCGCAGTACTTCTGGTTGACTGCTCACTTTCCATGTTTGGATTTAAGATCAGCGCAGCGGCACTAACAGCAGCCTCCTTATCCCTGTGTCTAAACAAGTACTCCGTAATCGGATTCAACCATAATGCTTGGATAATAGCCTCCATCGATAAAGAAGAACCCCCAATTAAAGTGTGTGAGAAAATTTTAGATGTTTCTGCTGGTGGTTTTACCAATATCGCTGAAGCCCTAGAACTAGGAATACAAGAGTTAGGTAAGGAACGCCCGATTGAAAAAATTGGAATACTAATCACCGATGGCGAAGTAACTGCAGGGAAAAATCCCTTTCCCTATGTTTCCAAGTATGACCACCTGCATGTTCTTGGCCTCCCCTCAGCTCAGACTTGGATTTGCTCCAAACTCGCAAAAATGGGAAACGGACGTTTCCAATTGATAACCAATCTGGAACAGGTTTGCAATGCAATCAAGAATTTACTCTCCTAACACTTACATCTTTGTTAGTAATTAAGTTTGTAAAATATGAAGTGGAAAATAAACCTACTTAAGCTTCGCTTCTTAGACAAATTATGAAAATATCAAGTTTTTCATAGCAAACCTTCATACGCTTGCGCGTTTTAGACAAATTATGAAAATCTTTAGTTTTTCATGGGAAATATAATATACTAGATTAATTTATAGTAAAATAACAATTTTTGGAGGGTTACTAATGGGTGAGTGTCCAAGATGTAAAAGTAAGTCTATAAATTTAGGTCAGGTTGCCGTGCCTATTGGAAAAACACGCTCCAAAAGAGTAAATGTAAATGAATGTGTAGATTGCAAACTTGTTTTCTACGAGGCAGTTGAAGAATAGAAAAATGTAAATAATGAACCTTGCATTTTTTATCTCTGAGAACAATCGGAGCAAAATCTCATGATATTCCTGAGAGTGGAAAACTTGGAAGACTTCATATATTTACTTGACAGAAGAGTGGGGGATGAGGTCTACATAGAAATTGACTCCTCAAACGATGAGTTCTTAAAAACCCATAAAATATGCTTAAGCTTCTTCGGAAAAATTGATCAATTAATAGTGCTCCACCAAATAATCTTAGAAACAAAAAAGCCTTTCGAGGAAATTAAACAAGGTCTCATAGAAACATTCAACAAGTACAAGGTACGGCTCATAGAGGGAAGAATAAGAGAAATAATGCTAAGTCTCTAACCAAAAGGTTAACTTTAAAAATCGTAAAAAACTCATAACAATTTTTAACTCTTTTATACTGCCATAATAAATTATTTAATGTTCTTTTTTTAATAATAAAGGTTATAAATGTAGTAGTACTTTCTCTTTGACTATAGGTTATGAATGGAGGTTATTTATTGTCCAGTGGAAAAAAAATTGATGCCGACGCATTAGAGATCAAAGGTGTTGTCGAGGAAATCAAACTCGGCAGATATGGCGGACAGTGGCTCTCTATCCATCATACAGGATTTATCATATTACCCATGTTCCCAGCATTTATCACAACGATAATCATATTTCTGGGACTTCTACTGGTTGTAGACTGGTTCTTCAGCTCACCCTATCTAAGTATGCCCTTCCTATGGTCCATACTGGGTTATCCCCAGATAACAGCAACCGGAATCAAAGGAGTTTGGCAAGACAGCCTATGGGCATGGGCTTTCCTATTCACCTTCACTCCCCTATTCTATGTTATAATAAAATTTTTCTACTTCCTTTACAGTCTACCATTAGCAAAATTATGGGTTAAACCGATACCTGAGGGCCGATACCCCTACACACCAAATCATCCAATAGTCAGACAGTGGATACTAAACGCCATGATAACAGGAACTTATCAAAACTATTATAAAGAAACACCCTGGGGTAGCGCCGGATTATCGCGACTGATGTACAAAGCACTGGGATGCAAAATAGGAAAGGGAGTCTTGCCCACGGTTATTGTAGATCCGCCTCTGACAGAGATTGGTGATAATACGGTTCTAGGAGCATACGCACTGATAGCAGCCCACGCCATTGAAGGGGACACTCTATTTATCGCAAGGACTAGGATTGGTAATAACTGTGTCATAGGTACAAGGGCACTGATATGGCCCGGGGCTAAATTGGAAGATCATGTTACGGTAGGGTCTTACAGTATGGTGACGCGTGGCAAGGTATTACCTAGTTACACAGTTTGGCAAGGTCAACCTGCCGTGATGGTAAGAGACCTTAGGGAAAAAAAACAGAATGGTTCCAAGACTGAATCCAAAAAATGAGATTAACTTCCCTGTAAAACATCTATTGACTCGAAAAAATATTATCTATACCTTTCTAAATTTTATTTTTATATATATGTTATTAAAAAGTAAGAAGTTTTAATGATGAATCCTAAATTTTCTAACCCTAATTTTTAAATTTTCGAAGATATTATTGAGGTATTTCTCTAAATATTCTTCCGATTTTACACAGTTAAATAATATTGCCATTATCAAAATATCTTGGTTAAAATTTAGTGGGGCGTCTATTTTGACAAGTGAAGTCCTTCTTGATGAGGATGATATCCAATCATTCCTGAATCAGGTTGAAGAGGCTTATAGATCCCTATTCAAAACTAAAGAACATAAAACAACAGATGATCTAATTCTCCTGAATAATCTTTGCCGTTCAATGATAAGGCTAAAATTTTTACTAGAAAGAAAAAGAAATCAAGGCAAACTTACTTCCTAGTTCCATTAAACGTCTGTTCGAGAAAAAATTATAAGAATTTATTAGCTAGAACTTTTTCAAGTTTAAAATCTCTATATAAAAAATATACAACAAAATAATCTAATATGTTTTATTTTTACTATTCCGATTCTGCTAAGAGGTAATAGATAAGATTTTTTAAGCCCCACTCATTCAACTAGTTTGGAGGGTAATTTCTAGAATCTTATTACCTAAGTTTTAAAACAATCCAAATATACTACTGAGGGATTAACAAGGGCTAACCGGAGAAATTACTCCTCTTAAATTCATTACTGTAATTACCCTATAACAAATAATAGGATCATTTTAATGCCTTATCACAACTAATAGGAGTGGACGAAAAGTATGGCGCCCCAAAATGGAAAAGCTAAGGTTTTTTTAGTAAAAACTCCAGATAGAAGTGTTGGGATTAGAAGTCTTCTAAAAAAACTCGATTTGAATGATTATCGTGGGAAGAATGTAGCCTTGAAACCGAATTTTAACAGTGCGGATCCGTTTCCCGCATCCACCCATATTGAGACACTCAAAATCCTGGTTGAAGGTTTAAAAGAAGCTCAAATAAGCTCTTTGATACTGGGTGAGAGAAGCGGAATGGGCATCACCAGAAAGGTTTTGGAGAAAATGGGAGTCTTGGATTTATCCAAGAAGCTGGGCTTTAAGGTGGTGGTATTAGATGAGCAGGATGCTAATGCTTGGGTGAAGATTGATGCCGATGGGACTCACTGGTCAAGAGGATTCTATATAGCTAAGATGTTTCTCGAAGCCGATAAGGTTGTGCAAACCTGTTGTCTTAAAACCCATCGATTTGGTGGCCACTTCACCCTGTCGCTGAAAAACTCTACCGGCTTGGTTGCGAGAAGAGTTACTGGTGATTCGCATGACTATATGTCGGAGTTGCATGGGTCTCCCGATCAAAGACTTATGATTGCTGAAATCAATCGATACTACGATGTTGATTTTGTGCTTATGGATGCAATGAAAATCTTCGTCAGCGGAGGTCCTGAGCATGGTGATACTGTGGAACCCAAAATTCTGCTGGCCAGTAGGGATAGAGTTGCTATAGATGCGGTTGGAGTGGCTATTCTCAGGAGTTATGGAGTTACAAGAGAGGTTATGGCGGGAAACATCTTTGAACTGGAACAGATTCGCAGGGCGGCTGAACTTGGAGTAGGTGTTAAATCCGCTGAACAAATAAAGCTGACTCCCTTAAATGATAAGAGTATAGAAGCCGCAAATAAAATAGAGAATATTCTTAAGATTGAGTGATTTAAAGATAATAACCATTTTTTGGAAATTTACTATCTATTTACCTTTTTTTTTGTGAGACGCTTGATGATATAGATAATTCTATTTTTTATGGGCTTTTCTAAACGATTTTTCACATAAATTAATTCTAAACTCAGTATTTGAAAATGAAATAGGTTATTAAAACTGGTTTTGGCTGGTGAGCAGCC
>NZ_JBRAKS010000105.1:0-11737 GCF_052745115.1 Candidatus Jordarchaeum sp. | reverse complement strand
GGGACGAAAAGCAAAATATTAATCAGACCCACCAACCGTATTTAGTACCAGAACCGCTAGTTTATTTATGCAAAGTTTTTTAAATAGTTGTCCTATCCTTTCTATGAATATTATAATTCATAAAGAATTAGTTATAACTTCTCATCGTTAATTTGAGTTGATTTTCCATTTAACTTTGTGATTAGAGGATTGAAATTATGATCCAGATATTTGGTGTTAAAGGAATTCCTACAATTCGTGAGGGTGACAATATTGCAAAAATAATTGTGGACGCTGCTAAGATTCAGGGCGTGGAAATAAAAAACAAGGATGTTTTGGTTATAGCTCAAAGCATAGTTTCTAGGGCAGAGGGAAGCGTGGCGGATCTTAACAAAGTGGTTCCATCAGATTTTGCTATAAGGACTGCTAAGAGGTTTGAAAAGGATCCTCGTCAAGTAGAGGTTATTCTCCGTGAAGCAAAACAAATTATCAGAATGGAGTACGCTATCATTACAGAAACTAAGCACGGGTTTATTTGTGCAAACTCAGGTGTGGATAAATCGAATATGCCTGGTGAGACTTTTGTGTCCCTCCTGCCTAAAGATCCGGTGAAATCCGCTAGAGAAATAAGAGCTGAATTGGAAAAATTGACTGGAGTTAAAGTGGCGGTAATTATTTCAGACACTCACGGAAGACCATTTAGGGAAGGAGCTATAAATGTAGCTGTTGGTGTTTCTGGAATGAAGCCTCTCTGGGATAGACGGGGTGAAGTGGATCTATTCGGTTACAAGTTAAAATCCACCATAGTCGGCATTTCCGATCAACTGGCTTCCGCGGCTGGACTAGTAATGGGAGAAGCCAATGAGGGAATTCCCGTTGTTATAATAAGAGGATTCAATTATATCGAGGGGGAAGGAAGCGTTAAAGATTTGATAATGGATCCTGCAAAAGACATGTTTCGATGATCAGAGAGTGGGACAATGATAACCGTATTATCTGGGGGAACAGGTGGTCTAAAACTAATTCAAGGACTTGTCAATTTCGTAGAACCAGAGGAAATTACACTTATAGTTAATACTGCAGATGACTTTGAGTGGCTGGGCCTGTATGTTAGTCCAGATCTAGACACCGCAATATATTTGCTCGCGGGCCTTCTGGATGAAATCAAGTTTTGGGGGGTTAAGGGTGACACTTTTCACTTCTTGGAAATGATTAAAAAGTATGGGTACGAAGACTGGTTTTCTGTTGGAGACCGGGATTTGGCGACCCACCTGCACCGAACAATGCTGCTTAGAAAAGGATACACTTTAACCAATGTTGCAGCTTTACTATGTCGTACTTTTAATATAAAGGTGAAAATTCTGCCTATGTCTAATGAAAAAGTTACTACTTTTGTAAAAACTGAGAAGGGGACCTTTCACTTCCAAGAATACTGGGTCAAGCGAAAAGGATTAGATCGAGTTATAGGCGTGAATTTTGAGGGAATAAAACAAGCGAAACCAGCACCAGGAGTGGTTGAATCAATAAAAGAAGCCGCTGGTATAATTATCGGTCCCAGCAATCCAGTAACCAGTATCGCCCCCATTCTAAGAATACCCGGTATTAAAGAGTCTTTAGAAAGTGTTTCTACTAAAAAAATTTGTATCAGTCCTATTGTGGGGAGTGGTCCAGTCAGTGGTCCGGCAGGAAATTTGTTAAATGGAATAGGTGTAGAGGTGTCGCCCTTTGGAGTTGCTAGTATTTATCGAGGGCTTATAGATGAAATATTTATAGATAAAAGTGATGAAACTTTTACTGAAAGAATCAGTTCGTTGGGTATCAAAGTTATTTGCGCAAATATCATTTTGAAGAGTGAAGAGGATAAAACACATCTTGCCAAACTGGTTCTAGAAAGATTAGAGGCCAACCAATGATACATATTAGAAATCATGTGATTTTAGCGCCGATGGCCGGAGTATGTAATGGCAAATTCTGTTTCGAGGCTGCTAAGGCTGGGGCGGGTATGGTTATACTTGGAGGTATAAACTTCGACGCTGAAACAATTAAAGCCGGGTTCAGAATAAAACATAGAGGCAGAAGCGAATTCCACATAGAGCTAAAAAATTTAAAAGATTTTATTTCCAGTGAGGTTGCAATTGCAAAGAAAGGTGGCGCCCCAGTGGCTGTAAATGTGCGAGCGGCCACATTAGAGGGATTGTTAAGAGCTGGAGAAATTGTGCAGAATAGCGGAGCTGATGCTTTCGAGCTAAATGCTCATTGTAGACAACCGGAGATTACAGAATTAGGTGGAGGAGAAGCTCTGCTTTTCGATTTCGAAAAACTTAAAGAATGGATTGAAGGTCTGAAGGGCACCCTCAGGATACCCCTGATTATAAAGTGGCGTGCAAACGTGGTTGATGATTTAACTCTGGTAGAGCATTTGGATTCAGTTGGAGTTGACGTTTTTCATATTGATGCCATGAAACATGGTTATCCCGAGGCGGACCTAGAAATCATTAGGAAGATTTCAAAGAGTAGTAAAACTTTCTTAATTGGTAATAATTCAATTACTAGCTTAGATAGAGCCTTGAAGATGATCAAGGCAGGTGCAAAAGCGGTTTCAGTAGCTAGATATACCATAAGTGATCCCAGATTGGTTGGAAAACTAGCTCTAGAGGTTGAAAAAGCCCTTCCAAAATAATATGGAAAATTTCTTTTATAGGTATTTTAAATTGTAAACACTGAATATTGTTTAAGGGAATGACCTTGAGAGTACATGTTATAATCCCTTTTAAAGGTGTTATGGAATCTAAGTCAAGGTTGATGAGCGGAATCTCAGACTATCAGAGAAAGCGCTTAGTGAAAGCTATGCTATCCGACGTGATCACAGCAGTAACTAACTCAAAAAATGTAAACCACCTCATAGTAGTAACTCCGGATAAAAAAATAGAAAATATTATTCCAAAAGATGCTACTCTACTGCTGGAGGACAGACTAAGAGGGATAAATCACGCAATAATGGAAGCCACCGAGTACAGCCTAACTATGAATGCTGAAGCCACACTTGTTATTCCTGCCGATCTCCCCCTGATAACCCCTCAAGACATAGATACAATTATCTCAATGGGAAAATATAAGCCCATCATAATACTTTCACCCTCCTTAACTGGGGGAACAAACATCCTATATAGGTCGCCTCCCCAAGTTATAAAACCTAAATTCGGAAAAAACAGTTTCCAAACACACCTTAAAGAGTCTAGAAAAATTAACATAGAACCCAAAATTTACAGCTCAAAAAGAGTTTCCCTTGATTTAGATGAAATAGAAGATGTCAAAAAAATTGTGGAGTATGGAAATAGTACAAAAACATTTGAAGTATTATACAAAACCGAATTAATATTCTCTCGGGCTAAAAGATAAAAATTAAAATTTTATAAGAATGGATTATTCTAAACTTAATAAAACTGAACGTGTTTCTAGATTTGGATAAGGAGTAGGAGTAACTATTCAGTGAAAACTTTTTATATTATTGAAATTTCCTCCTCAGTTTTTAAAACATAACTAATACAGACCCCCTACACCGATTAAAAACAACAGAACCCAATAAGGGCTATATGCTGGGAAAATTAGAAAGTACTCTTCCAGCAAGTAGCCTCTTCCAGCAAGTAGTAAGCTATCATAAAAATGGGTATCTAGCCTCTAGTAACTATTATTATAAATCTTGTAAAATCTCTAAATCTCGATATTAAAGCTCTAGTATGTGGTCTAGCCTTAAATTTCTGCTTCACACTAATCGACATTTTCTGAAAACTCCATTTACTGAAAAGTAGATTCAAAATTATAATCATAACTATCGGGTAGATCATCTTTTGGTGTGTTTAGAGGATTTTTGAGATAATTTCAGTCAAATTGAAATATAACTATATATAATTCTGTAGGTTTTTTCATTGTTATTCGATTGGTATGATTTCAACTTCGATGGTGTTTTTCAGTTTTCTGAGCTTTTTCTCCACTTCAACTATTGGAGTTTTACATTCTGTAAAGTTAATTATGGCGTAAAAATCGCTAATTTCCTCAAAACTTGGTGGGACCACGGTGGATTCGATGTTAATGTTCATTTTTCCAAGCTCGGTTGCTACAACGCCTAAAACTCCCGGGATGTTTCTAAGCTTCATGTACAGCTCGGCAAATTTCTCTTCTCCCAGAATTATTGGATATAGGATGATTTTGGTTTTTGATTTATCCGCTATTATTAAAAATCTGGTGCCTTCTTTAATATCTAGCATTTCGCAAACTTTTTCGGGGAGTTTAATTCGATACTCTGAATCGATTGTTGAAAATTGTGAAGCTCGTGGTAAATTTCTTTTGTCACCCATCTTTATATGCCCCTTGTTTGATTTTTAACGATAATCTATTAAGGTTAAATACCTAGTTTAAATTAATTGTTATGAATTATTCTATGTTGTTAAAGAACTTTTCTGTAATTACAATCGGTGGTATCAATGAAAGTCTATGTTTATGGCATATTGGATTTTAGCACTATTGATTATCCCCATAAACCCGCTATGGTCATTTTTATGGCGGGTTGTCCATTTCGATGTCCTATGTGTCATAACTGGAAGATGCTGGAGGTAGGGCCGGATCAGGAAGTGGAATTATCCAGAATCTTTGAAAGAATAGAAAAAGCTAGTTCTTTAATAGAAGCAGTTAAAGTTTCTGGTGGGGAACCTACCCTTTATCCAGATGTCCTGAAAGAAATTGCTGATTTTTGTAAGAAAAAGAAACTATCTTTTGGGTTCGATACCAACGGATTTTTCCCTGAAAGTGTAAAGGAACTGGTAAATCAGACAGATCTAATATCGATAGATATTAAAGGACCATTTAATGATCCCAAACTGCAGGGTAAACTATGTGGAGTGAATAATGGTGAAAAAATTATTCAAAGCCTATTATTGACACTTGAAACAGTTTTCGAAAATAATTCTTATGCCGATTTAAGAACAACTGTTATTCCCGGATTAAATAGCGAAGAAGTATGCTATGAACATATAGGAAATGTTTTGAGAGATATTGGATATTTACCAAAAGCGGAAAAGGGAAAAGCGAGTTACACGCTCCAACAATTTTTGCCGGCGAGAGCTTATAGTAAAGAGCTGAGAAAAATTAAATCATCAAGCTTAGAGCTTCTCATAAGATTGGGGAAGAAAGTCAATGTCCCTCGGGTCTATTTAAGACACAGAAATATAGGGTTTATGGTACCACTTGAAGAACCCCATATCTAAATATTCTATTACCCCTACCATAAAGAAAATTTTTAGACTTTTATTAAGCATAATAACTCCAAAATTATTTTCGCAGCAACCATTGCGGTGGTTTTCCCACCATAGGTTACTTCTACAACATCACAACCAGTAACCTTGTCACAAATTTCTAATAAATCAATTAATTGGTTGAAAGTTAATCCTCCCGGTTCTGGATTACCCACATCAGGAGCATAAGCGGGATCTAAAACATCAATATCAATACTTAAGTAGATACGATCTTTTCTTTCTTGGAATTCTTTTATCTTGTTAAAAGCCTTTTGCATTCCCTCTCTCTGAATTTCGAGAGCCGTAATATAGTTCCAATCATTTTTAGTAATAAACTTGTATTCTTCTTTGCAGATTGATCTTACTCCCACCTGAAGAACATCATAGCCCTCATCCGATATCTTTCTCATAAATGTTGCATGAGACAGTGGCTGGTCCAAGTATTTACTTCTCAAATCCGTGTGTGCGTCAAAATCTATTATTCCCACCTCTTTTCCAAATCCTCTCACCACCCCCAGGGTCATGGTGTGTTCGCCTCCCAGCATTATAGCCTTTTTGCCATCTTGGTTTAATTCTGCTACCACTTTTTCCACTCGGTCAAGTGTTTGGTAAACATCCCCTTGAACCACTGCCACATCTCCCAAATCACAGACTTTGGCATCCTCCGCATCCCTAAGGCATCTAAGACTAAATGACTCCAGATTACACGATGCCTCTCTAATGGCTGAAGGACCGAAGCGCGCACCAGGCAAATAGGAAGAAGTACCGTCAAAGGGAGCCCCAAACAGTGCAAATTCAGCATCCTCATATAGTGTAGTTCGCCCTAAGAAAATGTTCTGGGGACTGAGATAAAGTGCTCTATAGGTCATTTTTCCCATCCTCCATCTTTTTCATGAAGTAATCAATGAACTTTTTTAAAGAAGGAGACTTTATTTCCTTTTTCTCTACTAGTTGATTCCATTCCTCAACCAATTTAGCATATTCATCATCCTCCCTCTCTGATTTAATCATATCCTTCGCCACAACTTCAAAATCGAACTTATTCTCTTCTACTCCCAATCCCATACAAAAATTTCGAGCCTCCTTGTTGAGTGTGAATTTGTATCCTAAATTATTATGTTCCCAAAGAAAGGGAAATGAGCGACATATAAAGGGTCGAACCGGGTAAATGGAGCAAGGTCCAGAATTATTAAAGTAACAACCATCATTTTTCTTATTATTTTTTAAACACAAAACCCACTTTTCTCCCTCCTCTCCCAAGAATCTAGGCACATCCTTAAACGATTTCTCAACACTTTTATCGGGAATCATGCAATCCAAAAAATCATAAGGGTCAAGCCTATAGGTTTTAACTATTCGAAAAACATCTTTGTGAGTTACACAAATAGTGTATATGGAGCAACATTCTCCGCACTGTTGACACTCAAAATTAGTAGATTTAATATACTTCTTGACTTTCTTTAATAATAATGATAATCTTGAACCCATGATTGAGAAAATCATTTAAAGAAATAAAAAGCTTTTGAGTAGTAACCAATACTAATTATTCACTCAAGTTTTGATTCAATATTTTACATAAAAGCGGCGGAGGAACAATTTTGGAAACCATATCCGCAGAAGACATGAAAATTGCCGACGAAAACTCGGAATACTTAGGGGTTCCAAGATCACTACTAATGGAAAACGCAGGAAGAGGAATCCTTGAGAATATAATAAAAAGAAAAAAAGTAACAGATTCAAACATCGTGATTTTTTCAGGCACTGGAAACAATGGGGGAGACGGCTTTGTTGCCGCAAGACACTTAGCCTCGGTAGGCGCCAAGGTGCATTTAATACTAATAGGTGATCCAGCCAAAATTCGTACACCGGAATCTAGACAAAACTGGAAAGCCTTAGAAAAAATGGAACTAACCATAGAAAAAATTCTAATAAGCGACACTTCAGACTTCGAAAAAATCCAAAATATAGTTAAGAACGCCGATGTGCTAATCGATGCCATGTTGGGAACCGGAATTACTGGAAGAATCCGGGAACCCTTCTCCACTGCCATAGACCTATTTAACACCTCAGAAGCATTCAAAATAGCGATAGATGTCCCAACCGGATTAGATCCTGAAAGCGGCCAAATCCAAGACAAAGTGGTAAAAGCCGATGTCACAGTAACCTTCCACAAAGCAAAACCCGGATTGATAGATAAAGACTGCACCGGGGAACTTGAAATATGGCCTATCGGTATACCGCCGGAAGCAGAGATCATCGCAGGGCCTGGTGACGTCAAATCCGTAGTTAAGAGAAGAGATCCTTATTCTCACAAAGGAGATTTTGGTAAGGTTCTTGTGATTGGGGGAAGCAAATACTATTCCGGCGCACCCGCACTAGCAGCTCTCGCTGCTCTCCGAACCGGCGTTGATCTAGTAATAGTTACACCCCCTGCAAAAATCGCTCAAGTGATTAGAGGATACTCTCCAGACCTAATAGTACGAGAACTTCCGGGCGAAGTACTAAACAAGGAAGCTTTACCCATTCTCAGGAATCTTATCCAAGACTGGGCAACCGGAATAGTTGTGGGACCGGGACTAGGACTAGACGAAGAGACCCGTGAAACACTACCTAAAATTTTCCAACTTATAAAGGAGAAAGATTTGCCTTTACTCGTGGATGCAGACGCATTAAAAATCCTAGCAAATGAAAGGAAAACACTCTACGGTACAAAAACCGTACTCACTCCTCATCAGGGAGAATTCCTGCAACTAACCGGAGAAAAACTTCCACCACCTTCAAAGCTAAAAGACCGAATGAAAATGGTGGAAGACTGGGCAAAAGAATTGGGAGTCACCATACTCCTCAAAGCCCACGAGGATATCATATCTGATGGGAAAAGAACAAAAATCAACACCACCGGCAATCCCGGAATGTCTGTAGGCGGAACAGGCGATGTGTTGAGCGGAATCTGCGCAGCATTCTTGTCCCAAGGCTATAAACCTTGCAGAGCAGCAGTTGCCGCAGCATTTATCAATGGGATAGCCGGAGATCTGGCTGTCGAAAAGAAAGGCTTCCATATTACAGCAACAGACCTGATAACACTAATTCCCGAAACCATTAAAGTCTACGAATCCTAATGAAGATTCATCGTAGCTACTTTAAGTTAAGGTTAAACGTAAACAAAATATTATATTCTATTTATGAACAAGAAAATCGTAATCTCCCTGATCTTTCTTATCATAATCGGGGCATCTTTCGGCTCATACTTTCTAATTATGTCTACCTCTTCGGAGGATTTCTTTAGTTTCTCACCCCTGTTTTTGTTGGGGGGGAGACTTTGAGGAACTTGAAAGAGTTGAATTTACTGTGGGTGGTGTAACAATTGATGATTTTGCCTACTGACTGCAAGATATCGATATAGAAAGACTAAACGATTCTAAATACGACTTAATCATTTTAGATTATTCCTCTGACGGAAGTGAAACCGGAGAATACTCCAATGCAGATGTCACCTATATGAAATCTTCTGGAGATAAAGAGAAATTGCTGATAGCCTACATTAGCATCGGTGAGGCGGAAAATTATCGATTTTACTGGAATAACAGTTGGGACGCAAATAGAGATGGAATTCCCGATGCTGATGCTCCAAAGTGGTTAGACATTGAAAACCCGGAATGGAAGGGAAATTATAAAGTTCATTATTGGGATTCTGGTTGGCAGGCCATTATTTACGAATACTTGGATCGAATAATTGATGCTGGATTTGATGGAATATACATGGACATCATATATGCCCATGAATACTACGAAGGGGTTATTCCGAATTCGGATTAGTTAATGATTGACTTTGTTGGAAATATTTCAGATTATGTTAAAACTTATGCAGGAAACACCTTCATTGTGTTTGCGCAGAACGGCGACGAACTATTGTTAAATTCAACCTACCTAGAATACATTGACGGTATAGGTTGTGAAGACTTGTTTTACTACGGTAACTACGCCACTGACTCTTATTGGCGAAATGAAGGAATTAATAATTTAAATCAAGCTTTAGCCGCAAATAAGGCCGTACTGGTTACTGATTACGCAACTTTTAAAGGTAAAATATATGACTCCTACTCTCAGTATATCAACAACGGATATTTACCTTATGGTGCAATTAGAGATTTAGACGCGTTAAAAGAGTATTCCTTCTATCCTGCTACATAATACCACTTTCTTAAAAAAAATTAAAACCTAATAGAAGGAAGGTTCTATTTCCTATCATAGATCCTTGGGAGCGTTTTGTGCAAATGTCCAGCCTTGAACCTAAAGACTACCTCCAAAAAAAAGACTTTGCAGAACCCCTAAACCTTAAAGACTTGGAACTATTTTTTGAAGACTCGAGCGTGCAAAAACTAGCAGAAAAACTAGGAACCCGCGTCTATATACTAAGCCTAAACCAACTAGAAAGAAACGCAAAAAGATTCAGAGCGGCTATCGAGGGCTATCCTCAATTCAAACCCAGCTATGCCCTAGCTGCCAATGCCCTGCCCCAAGTAGCACAAACCCTAGTAAACCTGGGTTTTGGAATAGAAGTAGTGAGCATCTACGAATTAAAACACGCTCTGTCAAAACTAAAAAATGTACCCTTTATTATCTGCAACGGGGTCTCAAAACACGCCACCCAAAACCAGCAAAAAGAAAGCCTAATACAAACAGTAATGAAACTCCAAAAAGAAAAAAACATAACACTAAACTTCAACTCAATAGAAGAAATCAAACACGCCAAAGAGTTCTGCGAAAAAAAGAACATTCCACTAAAAGCAGGATTATCCCTAAATCTAGCCAGCCACTTCCAAAACTCGGAACTCCAACCCGGACTAGCAAGATTCGGAATCCACACCGAACAAATACCCGCAGCAATCAAACTCCTAAAAAATTCCAAAATCAAAATAGAAGCAGTCCAATCCCACATAGGCACCCAGGTAACCAAACTAAGCAAATTAGTAAAAAACGCAAAAATACTATGCGACTATGCAATCCAAATAGGGAAAAAGCTAGAAACCATAATTGAAACCATAAACATCGGGGGAGGAATCGCAGTAAACTACTATAAAACACAAAAAAACAAGAATCTAAATCCCGACTACACAATCGAAGAATACGCGCAAAACATAATTAGAGAAATAACCCAAATATACCAGAAAAACGGAGCTGATCCCCCCACCATTATAACAGAAACTGGACGATGGTTAACTGCAAACACCATGATACTCCTACTAAAAGCAACAGAAACACGCAAAACACCACAAGACAAACACCAATGGATAATCACAGACTGCAGCGCCCTAACAGACACCAACGACACTGTATGCTTCGGACAATACTTCGAAATAGTCAACGCCACCAAAATCCACCACAAACCCACAAACTGGTACAACATAGCCGGAATAACCTGCGACAGCAATGATGTCTTCGCCTGGCCAAAAAACAATACCGGACCCCGAAAACTACCAAAAACAGATCCCGGAGATATCCTAACGGTGCTAGACGTTGGAGCCTACCAGCTACCCCTAAGAAACAACTTCAACTTACTACCTAAAACCCCAATATACACACACAAAGGACAACCAATAAAATAACACCACACAAGTAAAAAATAAACAAATCTAAAAAACGAGAAAACCCTAAAGAAACAAAAACTGAGATTAGGAGTAATCAATCAGAATCCTAGTAAGATCGCCAAAAGCCGCTTCCACGTTAGTGCCCGTCTTAGCACTGGTCTCAAAGTACACCATATTACGATTAATCGCAAACTCCAAAGCCTCCTCCAAACTAACAGCTCTCCCCGGCATATCCGTCTTATTGCCCACCAATATCATAGGAATCGAAGGACAATGCCTACCAATCTCTTCCAACCAATTCTCTAAATGCTCAAAACTCTCCCGCTTAGTAACATCATAAACCAACAAGCCACCCATAGCACCACGATAATACAAAGGACGAATATAACTAAACCGCTCCTGACCACCAGTATCCCAAATCTGCATCTTAGCCGTCCGAGGACCATTATTAGTATCCACACTAACCGTCTTCACCGCAAAGTCTACTCCAATTGTCATCTTGTAGTCTTCTTTGAAATAACCGTGGGCGAAACGGACAGTTAAGCTAGTTTTTCCAACTGCTCCGTCACCCAGTACTATTATTTTGAAGAGGTAATCGTATTCTCCTGACATTTTACTACTCCTTCTTTTTCTTTTCGTGTTTTTTATGTTATTTATTTCTAATCGCTTTCTTATGTTTTCTTTGTTTTGTAAAAATTTAAAACTTTCTAATGCAAAATATTTTTGAATTTTTTAAGATATATATTTATTATTTTAAATTGATATGAATTAAAAGTGTGATATTAAAATGCCTAAGGAAGGTCATGTTTCTCTGGAAGATTTGGATTGGGTTCTACTCTATGTAGAAATTCATAGAATTACATAGAGTTGGGGCTTCACAGT
>NZ_JBRAKS010000104.1:0-11770 GCF_052745115.1 Candidatus Jordarchaeum sp. | reverse complement strand
CATCCTACCAATTAACAGCAAGGGGTGACAAATGTCCCTAACTTCTACAATCTCTTCACGGAAACGAACCAAATTATATTAATTTATACTATCCTATTGCATTCCGATTTTTATTTAGAACTAATTCTGCTTGATTGATTTTCGTAATGAATGATAATGAGTATGAGTTTAAAGAATAATAGTTTTCGGTCAAATTGTAGGTTTACTTTTAATTCGTCATAGGTAAGAACCCTTGTGCTAATGAGCGTGCTAAGTCTATTGCGTGGTTTGGTGCAAATTCGTTCAATTGCTCTCCATAGTTTTTAGCAATGAAATTGGCTACATATTCTAGGTCCGGATTTTCTTTGTGAGCTTTAATTACATCATTATTCCACTTGTAAGTAGTTTTAATAGTATCCTTTAAGGCCAAGTAACCCTCACGAGCAGTTTTGGCTCCGAAGTGGGCGAATCCTATGATTTCCGGTTGAAAGGATTCAATTTTTTTAATGGTTGCTACAAAGGTTTCCAATTCAAACTCGGGAGGAAACGCAGTAGGTATAATCTTATTTGTTTTGGGCATGTGTATTCCAACAGCATCTCCAACGAACATGAATCGATTTTTCGGCTCATAAAAACTAATGTGATCTCTTGAATGTCCAATGGTTTCGAGAATTTGAATTTCCACTCCTTTACCTAGATTAACCGAGTCGCCCTCTTTAACAATATCATAGTTCTTTATGGGCTTCATTTCGATACCGGGATCGCCGAAAGTTTGTTTTCCTCCCTCAATCAGTTTCTCAATTATGGAGGGGGCAGTGAGACGTTTAGAATCCTTTTCGGATACTAAGACTTTTGCATTAGGAAACTCGTCCTCTAGATAAGCTGCGCCTCCGGCGTGGTCAAAGTGGCAATGAGAAGGCATTATGTAAATCACGTCTTCCCTATTTATTTTCAGATTCAATACTCCTTCTACTAATTTTTCAACTGTACTATTGGAGCCAGAGTCCAGAATAGCTACTTCTTCTCCCTTAACTAAAAATACGGACGTGGAGCCGAGTTTTCCGTGCATTTTCACATCCACTAGATAAACATTTTCATTGATTCTTGAGGTTTTAGTAAACCACAAAAGAAACACCACGCAAACTTTTTAGTATATTTCCACAACTTACTTGGGCTACTTAACATTTACGATATTAACCCGAGGAAACTTGACTGAATTATATCTTCCGGGCGATTCTGCTGGTTGGTATTAATTTGGTTTAAGGTTTTCAAAATTAATCTTTTGACTAGTTTATGAACAATCTGTAGTTTTGGTAGAGTCGTTTTAGGTTCTGTTGGGGTTATTATTACGGGTTTTGCTGCTTTTTTATTCCGTTGGCTTTGTGCTAAATAGACTCCTATAAGAGTAAGAGCGATACCTAGTATGCTTACTTCTGTGTAAAATTCGTTTAGTAAAATTGCTCCTAAAATAGTGGTCACTATGGGTACTAGAAGTAGGGTGATGCAGGCGGTTGATGCCTCAATATCGTGAAGAACATCATACCAAACAAAGAAGGTCATAACCGAGGATACTATCCCTAGAAAGATTAAAGAAAACCAACTCAAACTAGAGATATTGTTAAGGGGAACGAATCCTTCAGTTACAAAAGCCGCGCCAAATAGTAGAATAGTGCCAAAAGGTACTGATGTCGCAGTCATCAAGTAAGAATCCATATTCTGTGCAATTTTCTTGGCAAAAAGCGAACCAGCGGCCCATGAGAAAGCAGAACCGAATACAACGAAGTTCCAGATGCTTCCAGATAAAGTGGGATTAGTGGCAATAACTACAAGAATGACCCCAGTATATCCCAAAATGAGTCCTATTGCTTTTCTCTTTGTTATAAATTCTCCTAAAAATATGGCACCCAGTATTGTAACTATTATTGGATCAGTGTTGATAATAACAGATGCTTGTCCAGCAGGAATATACTGTAATCCATAAAATTCAAAAATATAATAAAAGAAAACATTAATGACTCCCAAAACCGCTACCAATAGAATCTCTCTCTTGTTAAACTTTAAAACGCTTTTGTATTTTCCAGTTACTAGCAAGGAAGAAAGCAGAATGCTCGAGGCTAGGAGAAATCGGTAGGCTGCAAATGTGATTGGCGGTAAATCTTGCAAACCGTATTTAATGAATATGAATGAGGAGCCCCATGTTAAAACCACAAAGATTAATCCGCCAACCGTTCTATACTTCAAACTTTTTCCTCCAACAAGGGAAGCCTTAAAATTATAGATGTTATTAAGCCTTTTCATTAAAATAGTTAATTTTTAATAAAAGATTCCTAATAACATTAAATGGATTACCTCACAGTTACTAAATTTAATGAAAAATGGTAGTAAAAGATAAAACCATGTAAATAACAATATTAGTATTAAAAGAGGTGCAAATAATTGCCCAAGTTGGATGAGATTGATTTTCAGATACTGAAAATACTACAGGAGGAGGGAAGAAAGCCAGTAGCCGAAATAGCAAGGCAGATTAAGTTAGCCTCACCCTCGGTTCATGAAAGAATTTCTAAGCTCGAACAGGAGGGAATAATCAAAGGATACACAGCGATTCTTGATAACAAAAAACTCGGTAAGGACGTTACCGCTTTTATTGGAATAAAGGTAAACCATGCGATTTCCAATGGAGACACCGTTCTAAAGGAACTGGGGAAAATCGACGAAATTCTTGAATCTCACACGGTAACCGGAGATGATGACATTCTTTTAAAAGTAAAGACCGAAAACACCACCACCCTTGAAAAATTAATAACGAAAATATACTCAATAAAGGGAATACTAAACACTAAAACCACAGTAGTTTTATCCACCCAAACAGAAACCCTAAAAATCAGAATCGATTAAAAACTATAAAAAGGGATGAATCATCAAAAAATCTTTTTGAAATTTTCAAATACGATGTGTGTTTATTTTTCTTTGACTGATTCACATTTCATAAGCTAATTTTTTCAAGAATTTTTTTGAGGAAAGTAGTGGTTTGAAACAAAGAGGGACTGGTAGTAAGTCCAATTCTGGATTTTGGATAGTTAATGTTTTTGTAGGGATTCATAATATTCTGAGAATCAATCTGCTCCTTTATTTTTCTCATTAATTTTAAAGTGTTCTCATCAAATATTTCCTCCATCCAGAAACTATTCCAAACACCTGAGCCATAGGGTCTGCCATCCAGACCGATAGCCACCTTTACAAAATCACCGATTAGAGTAATCCTCTTTAAACCCTTTTCTTCCTTGTTACAAATAAGACGCAGTACAATTGATTCAGGATCCGCTAAAAACCCAACCAACCCCTGAATCCGATAACTCTCCCTCAACCTTCGCACCACTTCAATAATATTAAACAAACCATCTAAAGGTAGAAACACTTCACCACCAAACCCTTCCTGAACATAAATATTTTGAAGCAAAACCCCTAGATCAAAATCTCTCTCCGTTACCGGAATAATCCCCTGTTCTTTTTCAAAAATTGCTTCCTCTTTCTCCTCCTCATATAGTAACAAAATTATTCCTGTCTCTGCTTCTATACCCAGTTCAGTCTTGGATAATTCTCCATCAAAAAATACTGCCGATAAAAAATTTCCCGACATTGCAAGTTCTCTTAACTCTTGGAACATAGCCTCTTTTTTTAAAATTTTGTATGCAGTTACTTTTAGATTTTTTTGGTGGTGGATTTTTAGGGTGGCTTCGGTTATTATTCCCAATGTTCCCTCAGCGCCTGTAAATAGCCAATGATTATTATATCCGTATCCGTATGAAAAATGTGATTTGGAGTATCCCGTGTTGATTGTCAGGCCCACTGGCAGAACCACTTCTAGATTAATTATTTGATTTCCGATTGAACCGTGTTTGAGTGAACCTATTCCGTAGCCTCCTCTACTAACAAACCCTCCTATAGTTGAATCTTCATTTGGAGGATTTACTCCTAAAGCAAGCGTCTTACTTTTTAGATTAATATTTACTTCTCTCCAGTAGGTGCCTGCTCCAGCTGTCAAAATTTTTTTGTCTTCATCAATTTCAAATTTATTCATTCGCTTCATATCAACGATTATTCCGCCTCTTATAGGCAAAGTTTCTCCCAGATTAGATGTTCCTCCTCCCTTAGGAATCAAAGGAATCTTTTTATCAAAAGCGTAGTTAACTATTTTTACTATCTCTCTTGTATTTTTGGGCTTCACTATAGCATCGGGTAAAATTTTAAATCCTAAGCTTAGAATAATAGAATCCCACACTTTACCGATTTGATCCTCTTCCTCTTCTCCGCCTATTGTCACGTTCTCTTTTCCCAATATGCTGCCCAGATCACGCTTCAACCTGGATTTTTTCATTTCCATCACTTGAGACCAATAAAAGATTATAAAACTATTAAACTTCTTGGTGAAATTTTCTTTTTAATTCGCTAAATAAAATAACACTATAAATTAAATTATAAAAAAAAGTTTAACATTACGAGGTATTCAAATACTCAAAAAAGAAAAAATCTGACACCCTACAAAAAACCGGGTTGAACGTATTGATTATACACAATATCTACATAATAAACTCCGAAGGCATATGCCCCCTCAGCATAAAGCTAGGCTCAATAGACACCGACCCAGAAATGGTAGCAGGCATCTTCGCCGCCTCCCAAAAATTCTGGGAATACATCACAGGCGAGGAACCCCAATCCATAATTTTCCAAAACACAAAAGCACACCTGAAACAATTCACAACCGGACAAAGAACCTGGTACCTGGTAATCCTACTCGAATTGGAAAACCCAGAATTACTAAAAACCGTCGAAAAAAGCATACTAGAAGTAGTAATAGATAATAAAATGCTATTTGAAAAATTTATCGCCGACACAACCGAGATCAGCGTTACAATACAAAACCAAATTATAGAAAAATTGCAGAGTATCCCATGCCCATATCTACAAAGAAAAATTTTCACCCCTATCTGTATTGTAAACAGCGATAAATTCCAAATATTTGATTGTAATATAGTGACTACTTCTATATGCCAAGAGAGAATAAAGGAAGAACTCAAATACCAACCAAAAAAAGACTTATTTTCTCCTAAATTTCCAAAATCACGTTATAATTAAACTTAAAAATATTAAATCTTTATGAAAACATTTCAAGATGAGATTTTTATACGATTGATTTTAAACAATATACATAATAGATAACTATTTAAAAAAGACTAGCAAGTAAATACATAATAATAAAATAATGCTATTAGTACAGTTATTTAGTGCCTTAATGGAAAGCTTATAAAACGATGATACTTTCATAGATTTGGGGTTTGAAAGGTTGATTATCCATAATATCTATATTATAAATTCGGAAGGGATTTGCCCCTTAAGTCTAACTCTGGGGTCTATTGATGCTGATCCCGAATTGGTGGCGGGGATTTTCACAGCTTCTCAGAAATTTTGGAGCGAGGTTACGGGAGAAACCCCGCAATCTATCTCTTTTAAAAACATGAACGCCTACATTAAACCCTTTTCTACCGGGGAAAAAGACTGGTATTTGATTCTAATATCTGAGGCGGAGAAACCGGAACTCGTAAAAAAAGTTGAGGATTGTATACTGAAGATTGTGGAGCAAAATAAGAAGCTATTTGAAAAATTTTTTGCGGACACTACAGATATTAATAATATTGTAGGTGAGTTAATAATCGATGAGATAGCTCAGATTCCCTGTCCTCATATCCGTAAAGGTCTGCTTAAAACAGTGTGTGAGATTGATAATAAGCCAATCGAGGAACGCTACTGCAACTTCGTTTCTATGGCAACTTGTAAAACCAAGATTAGAGAGTACTCAAAGCAAGATTCATCAATTGTAGGGTTGTTTGACAAGTTTTTCGATAGCCTAAGATGAAAACCGCTTTATAATTGCTAAAACTGACCGTATTTTTTTGGTTTTAACAATTAATTTTTTTAGTAAGTTTGTTTCTTATTATTTATATTATAAACGACCTTGTAAGTAGGAAAGGTGCCAATTATGGTTAGTTTGGACCAATTTATAATTTACGCCTATATATTCAATGATTTTTTCCGTCTTTCAGCTGTTTTCGGCTTTTCCTCTGGAATGTATGTTAAGCTTTACTTTTCAGCAATTGCCTCATTCATAGCTTTTCTAGCGTCTATTCTTCTTTTGGCTAAGTCTAGAAAACAACCCGCCGGTATGCAAACATTTCTTTTACTTTCTGCCGCAACATTTGCTGGAGGTATATCCACTCTAACAGTAGCGATTGCCTCCTATTCCTATATAATAACTCCTAGCCTTTTCACCTCCATTCCCGCAACAACGTTTATACTCTATCGTATCCATTTTGCTTCAATACCCATGATTTTACTGTTCTTTTGGCTATTCTTTTCACAACTAATTCGAATAAGAAAAGTTTTCGTTTATCTTGTTACCATAATCTCTTTGCTTGTTCTAGTTGTGAATTCAGTTACCACCATAACTGCGGAGGAAGTTCAATTAGTGCTATCGGTTAATATGGATATGGTTCCCTCTTTGCTTACCCTAATTCTTTGGCTTGGTGCTTTCATAATTATTGCCATCTCCTTCTACTATTATGCTTCCAAGCAGAAGGATGAGCGTCGAATAATGGGGTCTCTTCTGGGAACAGCTGCAGTTTCCGCAATAATGGTTCAGGTTTCTAACATTTTCGCACTCCTATTGAACAACACGATTCTGGAAGCCGGTGTATGGATATTTGCCGCATTAGCATTCACACTAATGTACTTTGGATTACTGCCTCCAAAACGCTTCTTTTCCAAGTAACAAATTTGATAATATCTATTTTCTATTACCCCAACATATTATTTTTCTTTTTTTAGGGGAAGGATGCAATAGTTATTAATAAGAAGTGTTATTTCTGTGAAATTGAGAGGTTAAAATAATGCTGGACATCCTTAAAGAGTTTGAACCCGTTTTTTCCCCCAAATCCGTAGCCATTATTGGGGCATCAAGAAACCCCAGCAAACTCGGATATCAGAGCCTAAAAGCACTAATCGAGGCAGGATATGTAGGCAAAATCTATCCCATTAATCCAAATGCTGAAAACGTGGGAGAATACAAATCCTACCCAAGTATTCTTGACGTCCCCGACCCGATTGATCTGGTGATAATATCACTGCCTCCCAATGGAGTTTTAGACGCGGTTAAGGAATGTGCTAAAAAAAGAGTGAAAGGATTGGTGATTTTTGCTTCCGGCTTTAAGGAGCTGGATGAGCAGGGTGCCCAAACTGAGAGAGAAATGGTAAGAATATGCAATGAAGCTGGAATCAAGATTATTGGGCCCAATACCATTGGGATGATGAACGCTTATTCCAATTTGAATGCCAGCTTCGCCCCCATAGGGAAGCTTCCCAAAGGCAACATATCCATTATAAGCCAATCTGGTGGAATGGGTACAACTCTATTATCCTATATTATTGAAGCCAATTTAGGATTCAGCAAATATGTTGGGGTAGGCAACCGAGCCAATGTAGAAATAGCGGACATACTTCTTTATCTAAGGGACGACCCTAACACTGAGGTGATCTGTGTATTTATGGAGGGCTTGGATAAGGCTCGTGAATTCTTGCAAGTAGCAAAAAAGGTAGCAAGAGAGAAAGCCGTACTGATATACAAGGTGGGAAAAACAGAGGTATCTAATAAAGCCGCCTTTTCACACACGGGCTCACTGGCTGGTTCCTATCATCTATACAAAGCGGCGTTTGCCCAGGCAGGAATACTGGAGGTTATTGAGCCCTCTGAACTAGTTGACGCAGCCAAAGCAATCTCTATTCTTCCTCCTGCTAAGGGCGATAAGGTAGCTTTAATTACTCACACTGCTGGACCCAGTCTCGTGATCACCGAGGTCTTGGAACGCTACGGGATAGAAATGTCTGTTTTATCTGAGGAAACAAAAAGAAGAATTATGGAGTCTGTTCCTATCGGTATTACTGTACAGAACCCGGTTGACCTTACTGGCGTGGCTTACGTTTTTTCAAATCTTTACGGGGTTGTGGGTAAAATAATTTTAGAAGATGAAAATGTGGATGCCCTAATAGCAGTTTACACGCCCTCATTTCAGCCAGAAATTTCATTGCCCGCAAAAGAGCTTATCGAAATAACAAAAGCCACTAATAAACCAGTCATTGCTGCTCTAATTTCCCCAAACACATATCCCATAGAAGAACAAGTCGAGCTGGAAAAAAACGGGGTGGCAGTATACAGAAACCCAGAAAGAACAGCCAAAGCTATGGCAAACTACCTTAAATACTGGAAACTTAAAAGAAATCAAGTACAAAAATAATTTTTATTCAACTATTTGCCTTTTCAAACAACATGTATCTCCGAACCATTCTATTTCAATTACTCCATAAAAACACTCCTCTAAAATCAAATAATCTTCCCCAAAAACCAATAAATCTGCATTTCCACAGACAATCTTCAAAACTATAAATAGTTAAAATTTGTATTAATACTCAATATAATACAACATCCGAATTTTCGGTGATTCCTAATGTATTTGGAGTGTGCTGTTTGTAAAAAACGTATTGAAGATAATTCAATTCTATGCCCGGGCTGCGGAGGCCCAATTCAGGTTTACTATGATTATGATTCGATGCGACTGAGCCGAGAAGATTTTCACGGCAGAACCATCTGGAGATACCGTGAACTCCTTCCCTTCGAAAAGGTTACTCGCCTCGTTACCCTAAATGAAGGGAGTACACCATTACAGCGAAGCGATACCATAGGTGACGACCTAGCACTGGACCTATGGTTTAAGCTTGAAAGCCACAACCCCACAGGGAGTTTCAAGGATCGGGGGAGCGCCGTGGAACTCACCAAGGCGTTGGAGAGGGAAGCAAAATCGGTGGTTTGTGCCAGCACGGGAAACATGGCTAGTTCGGTTTCCGCTTACTCTGCCAAGGCGGGACTTAAATGTAAAATAGTTGTTCCTATGAATGCTCCTGTAGCCAAGGTAACTATGATGGAACTTTATGGTGCTGAGGTGGAGTTTGTAGATGGGGGATTTGATGATGCTGTGGACACCGCGATGGAGTATGCTAAGGATCCAAGCGTACAATTTGCGGGCGATTATTATTGGAGACGGGAGGGACAAAAAACCATTGCCTTCGAAATTTTTGAGGCGTTGCCAAATGTGGATTGGGTTATTGTTCCTGTGGGTTCTGGGGTGTTGCTTTCCGCGATATATAAGGGATTTTGGGAATTGGAGAGATTGAAGCTTACGGATAGAATTCCCAGATTGGTGGGTGTTCAAGCAGAGGGTTGCAGTCCGGTGGCTAGAGCTTGGAAAGGGGATAGGCTAAAAAGGTGGGAAGAATCCCGCACCATAGCTA
Source organism: Candidatus Jordarchaeum sp. (assembly GCF_052745115.1). Lineage (NCBI taxonomy): Archaea > Promethearchaeati > Candidatus Jordarchaeia > Candidatus Jordarchaeales > Candidatus Jordarchaeaceae > Candidatus Jordarchaeum > Candidatus Jordarchaeum sp. The sequence continues at coordinate 2,398 of NZ_JBRAKS010000104.1, read as the reverse complement.
GTGCGATTGAGGTTTTGAACGCTTTTGACGCTCCTCTGGTCTTAGAGGCGGCGAAAAACACTCGTGGAAAAATTATTTCGGTTTCTGATAGGGAAATAATGGAATCTCTAGTGGAACTTGCACGTAGGGAAGGAATTTTTGTTGAACCGGGAGCTGCTGCTTCAATAGCGGCTGTGTTGAAGAACTGGAAATCTTTTGATGGAAGAGTTGTTTGCGTATTGACCGGATACGGGTTAAACGATTTTCAAACAGTGAAAAATTATCTTGAAGGAAAACTTAAATTTTGAACATAATACCTGTAATATTTAAATTAAACATAAACATAGTCGTTGGCTCTCAAATTTTTTATAAGGAAATTTAATATCTATAAACTGGTTATATGTTAATACGTTTATGTTTTAGTTGAGAAATATTTGAGTGGGTAAGCGATGAGCAACTCTCATATCCTAGAGTTAGAGAATGTCATGAAAATCTATAAGACCGGAGATATAGTATTTGAGGCGTTGCGTGGAGTTTCATTAGTTGTCGAGAGTGGACAATGGGTAGCTATACAGGGTCCAAGTGGTTCTGGAAAAAGTACTCTTCTTAACTTAATTGGTTGTCTTGACAGACCAACCAGTGGCAGAATTCTCATTGAAGGAGTTGATGTTTCGAAAATTAATGATAATAAGCTTGCGGAAATAAGAGGCGGGAAAATAGGTTTCATATTTCAGATGTACAATTTGATACCTAGTCTTACCGTGGTGGAAAATATTCTATTGCCTACCTCTTTTATCAAAAAGCTCAGAAAAACGGATGTGAAGCAGAGAACTGAGGAAATAATGAAGAGGTTGGGAATCTCTCATCTGAAAGACCGTTTTCCAAGCAAGCTTAGTGGCGGGGAAACTCAAAGGGTCACCATTGCGAGAGCTCTAATAAACGAGCCTTCACTGATATTAGCCGATGAACCAACGGGCAATTTAGACACTTCTACGGGTTCTGAAATCGCAAAACTTTTCAAAGATATCCATGAACAAGGCGAAACTATTATTCTGGTTACTCATGACAATGAGTTTGCACGAAAAGCGGAGAAAATTTATGTTCTTCGCGATGGAGAACTGAAAACACAAGGGAGATAAAAAGTTGTCATGGTTTAAATTAGCTTTTCGGAACTTGGGAAGACGCAAGAGTCGGAACATTCTAACAATTATAGGTATAATGATTGGAATAGCAGCGCTGATAGCAATAATATCTCTCACCTTGGGACTAAGTGCGCATATCGATAACCAGTTCAAGAATCTGGGAGTAGATGTTTTAGTTTATCCCGTCTCTGGACGAATTTCCCCTTCTTCAGTTAACACAATAGAATCTATTCCAGGAGTATTCGCTGTTGGACCTAGAATCAATTTTGTCATGACCGCTGTTGAAAAGAACTTTTCGGTTCCCTTTTATACAATTGATCCGAATGCTGAGACCAAAATTGGATTTCTAAAACCTTTGCTAGGTCACCTGAATATGGGAGTAAACCAAACTGTTCTGGGGTTCTCATTAGCCCAAAAACTTGAAGTGGGAATAAATGATAACGTAACATTCAGAACCCCTTCCTTTATAGAATTTAACTTGACAGTTGTGGGTATATTGCAAAAAAGTCAAGAGATTATTTCTTTTACGGATAGCTTTGGATTTGTCAACATTGAATATGCGGAGAATATGACCAATGTAAATTCAGGCTATTCGGTAATTTTAGTGAAATGCTGGAGCTCCGAATTTTCAAGCTTTGTAGCCTACCAAATCCAGTCTAAGATTTTTGATGTTTCAGCGGTTTCGCAATCCCAAATTAAAGATGTAATAGATAGTGTTAGAGGAACGATAGATTTCTTCCTTTTCATAGCAGTCGGATTAGCCCTAATCGTCGGCTGTTTGGGAACGGCAAACACTATGGCGGTAGCGGTTCTTGAAAGAAGACGTGAAATAGGGATTATGAAGGCCACAGGAGCTAAAAACAGAGACATAATGAAAATATTCATTGTGGAGTCTATATTACTTGGATTACTGGGTGGTGGTTTAGGTTTAGCCATAGGATACCTTGCTGGCTGGGCTGTTAAATGGTATGTTGACAATGCTTTATGGTTTGTAGAATTTATCTCGGGATACGCGCCAGTATATGAATGGTGGGTATGGCCTCTCGGATTGGGAATCGCCATTTTTATCTCGCTAATTGCTGGAGTTTACCCTGCTTGGAGAGCATCAAGATTGAAACCAGTAGAAACTTTACGATATGAGTAAAAAACTTTCAATCTCCGTAGCTGGAGAACGGTTTTTGCAAGGGTTGTACCATTTTTTGCGCCCTTATGCAGAAGGTGGGGGGCGCATTTTTCAGCCGGTGAGTGGTCTGGAATGACCTTATTTTGGGCAACCA
>NZ_JBRAKS010000103.1:0-11780 GCF_052745115.1 Candidatus Jordarchaeum sp. | reverse complement strand
ACCGAACACCATTTAGGCGGTGTCCTAAATGGGTAAGTTTCGGACAACGGTTCACCGAGAGTTTATTCAGTAAGGCTTCAGCTTCCTCCATCGTCCCTTAAAACATGAAAAAATAAAAAATAATTCAAAGGCGCGGAAAGTGGAATTTACTCTCAGAACTAGTTTTTGGCGAATCTGCTAGAGTCAATTCTCATATAAAAAGAAAAAAGGAAGAAAAAGTTATTTTATTATCTTCTTCCTGGACCTCTATCTCGATAACCTCTTCTCTCTCCCCTGTAAGGTTTACCTCCGCCTCCGTATCCTCCCGGTCGGTCGCCGTATCGGGGGCGGAAGCGTCGCTCCTGTTCATAGACCTTATCTGAAAGGTTGTTCGCCGTGTTAACCTCTGCCGGAGTGCTTTCCTTGATTTTCTCCATGCTTCCATACTTCCCCAGATTTAGCCTCAAGGAGCCCTTAAACACCGTGGTATAAGAGTTATTCAGCTGGTAAACGTTATCCGGTTCCATCTTATCGATATCCTCATTCCAGAGAGTTAGCAGTATGCTTCCAGTTTCGTCACCCACCAGAGCTTCGGTGACTCTCAGTGTTTCCCCGGTCTTCCTCGAAACAATTTCTCTTACTTCATTTTTGGAATTACATCTAACTTTTATGTTTATGCCTCTGAGACCCGGTCTCAGCTCATCTACAATTTTAAATTCTTGGGATTCGCTCATTTCAACTCATCTTTCTACACAAATTTTCAATAGAAAAAAAAGCTTGGGAACAGAATATCCGCCTTGAGCATTTTTCTATTTGGAGAAATTTTAGATATACAATTATATAAACCTTATTAATACATCAAAATCTAAAAGTTTTAAATATCATTGTAGCTAAGCATTATTTTTTAAGGAGGGATAAAATCTTTTTTTACAAGTAGTTCAAAACTTCGCAATTATAAGCATGCAAATAGCGGTAAATAGCTATAAGCGTTATCGAAGGCAATCTAGTAAAAATCAAAGCCAAACCTTTAAAGACCAGTCCGCTTCTTATATTCGAAGAAACACGCAGTTCAATCATGCTTTTCTGCTATATTTTGAATAGGTTTATTTATATGGCGATTTGTGTTGTGAGAAAAATGTTAATTAACTTATTTAAAATAGGAAGTATTTGGGCTTTCAAATATTTTTTCGAAGATAAGAGTCTGTTCCGTGAGCTTGCCGATTACTATAATAGAAGTAATTACCGTTTCGAAACACATTCAGTAGAGGACCGGGATAAATTAAAGGCCTTATTAGAGTCGCGAGGTTTTGAGGTGCAGATTGTGGAAGATACGAGTGATTTTCTAGTAAGAATCCCGAAAAAGCAAAAATATGCCTCTATTCTGAAGAACTCTGTGGAAAACTGGTTAGAGGCTGACTGGCGGGTATTCCTAATGAAAGACAAAGCCTCAGCAGAACTAGCAGAGCTGGAAGGAGCAGAAAGACCCCCCAGTAAAAAATAATTACAATATCCACCATTTGCTCCACCCATCCTGCATCGACTTTCTTACTAATATTAATAAATGAAAAAGAATGATTTCAAAAGCCTAAGAAGTCTAATTTATTTCAGATTCGCGTCAAAAATCTCAAATTACTCCTCAAGTTTGTTTTCAATTCTGGAGATCCTTTCCTCCAAACTGTCCAGTCTTTCAATAATTCTTTTCAACACATCCTTTCCCACCATCTCCACTTTTAATTCATAGCCTTTTTCTATTTGGGGCACCACGACTTCAGCATCCTTCAGTATCTTATCCTTCTTAAGCATTTGACTCAGATATTCCACCTCTTTTGCTTCACCATGAACTAGGAATATTTTTTCCGGCTTACAGCTTCGAGCGAAAGTGCGGAGATCATTCGCTGAAGCATGGGCAGTTAACCCTTCTATACTAGCAACACCAATCTTCACATCCAGCTGTTCATCACTCCACTCATAATCATCATTCAATAAGGTAATAGTAACCTTCCTCTCCCCATCTCGTATTAGGCGACCGGGAGTCCCCTCTGCCTGATAGCTGACCAAAATCAGTAGATTCTCTGGCCGGTTCAGTTTGGAGAAGTAGAAGGGCGACCAGCCCCCGTTAAGCATCCCGCTGGGTGCAAGAATGATTGCCGGCTTTTTGTCTCGAATCACACTCCACCTCTGCTCCATGGTCTCAATAGGTGTGAAGTTTCCCAGAAACGGATTCTGCCTCGTCTGGTAAAACTGATTCTTGACTTCCTCATTCATGTACGCTACATGCGCATCATAGACTGGCTGAGTATCCTTAATCATACCATCATAATATACGGGGTAGGGGAGATTACGGAGACTAAAAAGGCGCATAAGTTCCTGACTCCGAGCAAAGGCAAAAGCCGGTATCAGAATCTTACCGGTCGGATGCTCCTCAAAATAATTTCTGATAATTTCTATCAAGTTATTCTGAACCTGTCTGATGGCAGGATGCTGAAGAGTAGCACCGTAGGTGGACTCCATAATTAACCAGTCGCATCGAACACCGGTTTCTGGAGGATTAAGATGATTGCTCCTATAAAACCCCCCAATATCACCAGTATAAACAAGGGTTCCCTCATGAGACTCTATTTTAACCAAACAGCTACCAAGAACATGACCCGACTCAAAAAAAGTAAATGTAAAATCTTCAACGTCAAAAGAGGAGTGATAATTCACGGCCTTAAAATTATTTAGGCACTCAACCAAATCCTCATAATCATAAAGCTTGGGTAAATTGAACCGCTCCCACTCCACCTGCTGCAACTTCCAACCATCCCTCAACATAACATGGGAGAGGGCCACCGTGGGAGGCGTGCAAAAAATTCCCTCAAAATCCGGAGAACGCTTGTCCATAGAAAACAGAAGAGGTAAAGCCCCGATATGATCTATGTGGGCGTGAGTCAAAATAACCGCATCCACCCCCTTAACATGGTCTAGCGAGGGATACTTTGTGCGCTCCCCCAGCTTAATTCCGCAATCTAAAAGAATTCTTGTATCTTCCGATTTTAACAGGACACAGCTTCGCCCAACTTCACAGACTCCACCTGAAAAACTGATCTCCAAGCAATTCACCATCTAACAAAAATTAATTTTCACGATAATTAATATTCATTTAGATAAATACTTTTTTATAGGACTAAAGCGGGAGACACTAAAAATAGAAACCATTAAAGAACTTTTAACTAATTCAGTTCTAAAAATAATATACTTAATTAATATGAAACTATTTGTAAAACTAAGTTTAAATAACAAAAGATATTTCTAAAAAATAAAATTTTTAACTCAAAAAGTGATATAAATTTTACAAAAAATTGTGTAGGGAAAGTGAATGAAAACAAAGAAATTAATCGCTTTAACAATGTTGACACTCTTTGTACTATTAATTGTTCCTATGGCTTCCAACACCACAGCCTCGAACACTTGGATACCATTACTATCTAACCAGGTAAACACTACACCCAAAGCAATCACCACAGAACCCCTAGGCACATATGTACAGGATGGAGACAACCTCACATACGATGTCCTATCTGCCTATGCCAGCATTACAGGCGGTAATATCTACTCTGAGATGTATCAATTTGCCTTCGAATTTTCCTATAATTATACCGCCACGGGAGACTGGTTCCTAGTCAACATAACTGTATCCGGACACTCTAACGGCTACTTTGCCATTCATAATCAAACCAGGGAAGTGGGTCTAAACAGCACTGGTGGACTGTTCCCTACACCACCAGCAAGTGAGGACGAGATATACAGGCAGAATAACGTTTACGCCTTCATTGCACTACCCACGGGAATAAAAGCGGGTGACAACATTAAAATTCTAGCACCATACTCGATAGAGGTAATTATTCCTGAGGTAGTACCATCTGAGGTGATGGGGAGAATAACTGCTCCCACCTTTAATCAAACAGGTGGACCGTCAAGCTTTTATGACAGTTGGATGACACAGGGAACCTGGAGGGGCACAATCACTTTGGGTCCCTATACTTTTCGGTGTGCTATGGGTTTGAACAATCTTGCTGAGAGGCATAGCGGACTAAGCGTCACAAGCACCATCGCCGAGTCACTAATCTTTGAAGAAGGCCTTTACAGCGTTCATTTATTTTTGCAGTTTAACAGCACCGCAAGTACTCCAAACATAATACCTCATCTTGAGGACGTAAACATAACAGGTTACACCACAGGGGAATATTGGATACAACATGATCGCAGTAATTTCACGTATAGTGAGGCTGGTTACTGGTACATGGATGTGAGCGAATTGACCGGTGGAAAACTGGGTATTGTGCGGCTGGACAGCTTAAACCGAAGCTACTTTAACTGGACCCTCGGCCCCATGAATATGACATCGGGCTTCATACCTGCAGAATTTGGTATTTCGCAAGAAGTAAGAATCCCTGACGATTTCTGGAATACCTTTCCACCTTGGAATTCTACCTATTATAACAGTACTACTCGTACTGGTTGGCGTGACATTTACTTCAATGGAACAGCGGAGGGGAATGGTTTAGTTAACTTGTTAAGGTTTTGTTCTATGGGTGACGGCTTTTTAAATGTGGCGCCTGCTAATTTGCTTTGTCTTGCGTCTCCCTGGATTAGAGATGGGACAGTTATGACGCTGCTTGTTTGGCTTCCACTGTTTTTCCCCAATAACACTAAGCCCGGCTTCAACTTTGACCCGAGCAAGCCCGATAATCCACTTCTGTTTTTGGCTCCCTTCAAAGTTTCCGGCGCCGCCACCGTGAATATTGGCGGCAGCTATTATGACTGTTGGAAAGCAGATCTAATACTTCCCCAAGGTCTTTCTAATTTCAACATAACACAGTTCAGCTACACTGTCTACTTTGAGAGAACCACAGGCATGCTTCTGAAAGCAAAAGCAGACATAGAAATGAAGATACCTATTAATGAAAGTGTGTTTGTACCGATGGGTTACCACAAGACTTGGACATTGTCCGATGTAGACGGCGATGGGATTCCCCTACCCAGGGAATGGATCGAATTGGCTAATGAATATCGGTTAGGAAATGTTGGTGCAGGTGAGAAGAAGACTCTCGACTCTTCCTTCTTCAACGGCGGAAGCGCAACCATTGAATGCAATATAACCGTCCCTAACCTATTCATGCATACTTATACGCTTGACTGGAATAATTATACAAGTATCAACGGTTACCCCATAGTAAAACTAATGTACACGAGAGTGTATATGGGCATCCCAACACCACATTATGAATTCAATCTCACACTGAACTTTTATTATACTCCTTCTGAGCTTTCTGCGAAGGGTGCTAAGGAGTTAGGGTTCACCATATGCTACTATAATACTAGTTCCGGGGAGTGGGTTCCCCTGAACACTACTGTGGATTCCGATGGGCGAATAGTATCTGCGAGTATTACGGTAGAGTCAAGCAGTGAGGAATTCGAGGGTGTGTTTGCTCTGGTTGCGGGGCCTTTGACTATTTGGGATATTCTGGGTCCTATTGGTTCGGTGTTGCTTCTGAATTATATCGGTCAAGCAGTGAGTCCTTCGATTAGTGGTTTCTTGATTTTAGGGTTGGGTGCGGCATTAATAGCAGTTCTGGCGATAGCTTTGGTGATCATTGCTAGAAGACATTAATAAACTATAAAAAACCCTATTCTTCTTTTTTTAATTTATCTCTTTTTGTGAAAAATTCTATTTCATGCGCTTCTTTTGCTGGTTGCATTTATCAGAAATAAAGCAATTTATAAAATATAAAATTGATTAAATACCAGACTCACTTCAGTCTAATATGATAAATTTGGAATTTGTATTAATTTGTAACTAGAGTTGCTAAAGGAATTTTATTTAAAAAAATTTTTTAGGTCACATGTTAATCCCATTTTTTAGCCAGTAACCGTATGAAGGTGGACTTGTAAATGAAAAAAATGATTTATGATGGGGATCCCGGAATCGATGACGCTATGGCTATTATACTGGCGATCAAATCCGGGGTTCTGGATTTGAAAGCGATAACCACGGTGGCAGGCAATGTCCCTTTGGAGAAAGCGACCAAAAACGCTTTAAAAATATTGAATCTCACCAAAAGGCTGGATATTCCGGTGGCCGCGGGCATGCCTTCTCCCCTAGTTAGAGAGCTGCTCACAAGTGGTCCAATACATGGTGAGGATGGACTGGGTGGAACCAAGCTTCCTCTTCCAATCACAGAGGACAAGTGCATCGGGGCTCTCGACCTGACGATAGCAAAAATATTGAATAGACCGGGGGAATTTACTGTGGTGGCTTGTGGGCCTCTTACCAACTTGGCGGAAATCTATAGTAAGCTACCCGATTTTGGTGAAAAAGTTAACGATTTAGTGATTATGGGTGGGGCAATAAATGTTCCGGGCAATGTATCTCCTCATGCAGAGTTCAATATTTATGGGGATCCTGAAGCCGCTCAGATTATCCTTCAGTCCGATTTACCTATTACTCTAGTACCTTTGGATGTGACTATGAAAACCATTCTCACCCCGGATGATCTTGAACAAATCTATGAGGTTAGGACGCCGGTGGCGGAGTTTGCCTATAATGCTTTGAAATACTACCAGAATGTTCCTAAGCACAAGAAACTGGGAGGCTGTCCTTTACATGATCCGCTCGCAGTGGGGGTTGCAATCGATGAGAGTTTTGTGAAAACGCGGGAACTTTATGTAAATGTGGTTACTGATAATATTATAACTCTTGGAAAAACGTTGGTGGGAGAAGAAAACAGGGGGGAATTAGAGGTTTGCGCTTCCAAGCACAAGGTATGCTTAGAGGTGGATGTCCGAAGATTCATACGCTTTTTTATTGATACCATAACTGCGGATTAAAAGTAAAAAGCCCTATTCTTTTATGCTATAACAAACTTATTATTAGTGATAAGCATACAAAAAGCTTAATTTATTAAAATTTATATTTTTACTTAAGACCGGGGACAGCGATATGGTTATAGATAGATTCACAATTGATCAGATATTTGAAACCATTGAAAAAAATTTAGGCAGTTGGAAAGCCCAAGGTATCGCGTTACTAGATGTTAACCTTAAGGTCTGGGGGATCAAGGGTGAGGTTTCCGAAGATGTTTTTCGCTTCTATGAAAAGTTTTCTCTCTATGATATGCATCCCGGAGACACAATAAGCAATAATAACACTTTCATGATAAAAGCCACTGAGAAAATAGGCGTCATAGTGGTTATGAAGGACACTCACCTAGCTATGCTCTCCGCAATAAACCTAAAGGGAAGGATAAACGCTCTTTCCGACCTCTATCATCTGGAGAAAAACGTTGAAATAGAGACTTCCGGGGACGCAGAAAAATATTTGGTAAATGCTGGATTACTGTTTGAGAAAGATGCTGAGATTTTACTAAAGCAAGGAGCCTATGAAACATCCGCCGACCTAATCGCTCTAGTCGGGTTTTACTATCTCTCAGCCGGCATGCTTGAAAAAGCCAAGAAGCAAGCTCAAAAAGCTCTTGAACTGTGCGAGGAAAAGGAAATAACCAATCACCACCGAACCTTCGCACTATCTTGCTACGAAGCCTGCAATAATGAACTTAAGAAAGCAGAACAGTACTGGAAGCAAATTCAAAATAAATATAGTGAACGAGAAGGAAATATAGTTAATAATGCTCTAAAAGAATTAAAGAAGATAAATTCCTTCAAGAACTAATAGAAAAATAAAATCACTAGAAATGCGTTTACCTATACCATCTTTTCAATTCTTTGTAAAATTAATTATACCCTTCGTATTCATAATTCCTTTAATTTGATTTTAATTAATAATATTCAAATATATGTTTAAACATTTCTTTTTGGGTGTGAATTGTTGACCAAGACCGTTACAATTCGTGATGATGTTTATAAGAAATTATTAAGTATAAAGCGTGAAGGTGAGAGTTTTAGTGAGCTGTTTGAGAGACTCGTAGAGGACGCAAGCCCTACTGAAACTTTGAAGAAGCTTAGGGGATGTGTTGAATTCGATGATAAGGAGAAGATGCTTTCTGAAATTAATGCACGGAGGGCTGAGAGTAGGCCATGATAGTGTTATATACGGATATTTTGACAGAAATTTTTGACAAAGAATCTGTTAAGAGAGATAAGGCTCTGAGTAAAATTATTGAAAGTAACGAAGACATAGCTACAACCTCAATAAATCTCCATGAGATATTGTATGGTCTTCAAAAGTATGCAAAACCAATAAAGGATATTTTACATAACCTTGGCGAGAAAGCCCCCGACTTCAGTCGTGGGGATGAATCGACAAAAAGCTTATCTGAAAGTAGGGTATATTAATAGTTGTTGGTAGCTGAAGGGTTTGGCTTGGGCTTAAGGGGCTAAACAAGACGCAGCCCCCATGAGGGTGCCAACATAGACGCCGTTCCCTTGAGGGAAGGGCGTGTTAACCGGGTGGTGGCACACCCGTTGCTTCGAAGGCGTTGAGCCAGAAGCAAGAATCCCCCGACTTTAGTCGAGGGGAGTGTCAAAACTATATTCTGTAATAATACCACATCAATTTTTTCTAATGATCTTCAAATTCTTTTTCAAATTATTTCCAAGATTTTTTGTCTCTATGATTTGCAGATTTTCTCGGACATAATCCGGAAGTAATTGTAAAAATCGATTTTCAGAGTAACGTTCATCACCAAGAACGAATATTCCACGATCCTCCTTTGATCTTAAGGCTCTGCCCAGTGACTGAGAGGCTCTCCTGAGAGCTGGGACAACATATGCATAATAGGTGCCCTTATTTTTTCCGTATAGACTTTCATAGTATTTGAGATAGAGTTTGGTTTTGATGCTCATTCTATCAAAAGGTATGCCTACTAAGAATATGCCTTCCAGTTCTTTTCCTGGGAAATCTGCTCCCTCAGCGAATCTGCCGGTACAGGGGGCACATAAAACACCATGCTTTTCTCTGTAAGCGGCATCTTTAAAACCATCAAGAACCTCTCGGGAAGCATCCCCGCTCATGCCCTCCCTCTCCACAAAGAAAACCCTATTCTTGCTCTCCACCCTTTCTTTTAGACCAGCATTGAGAAGATCATTCTGAATACGATAACTACTGGTAAAAACAGCCACATTCGCATCCACAACCTCAAAAAAACTCTCTATGGCCTCCACATAGTTTTCTGCCATTTTCCTACTTAGCTCTTCACCCTTAGTGGTCAAACCCTTAGTGACACAAGCGATTATATTATTTTTATCAAAGGGTGAATGAAAACTCTTTCCTGAATATTTTTCGAGACCTACAGTATCTGCGAACGCATTAACCGGGTTCAGTGTACCCGAACAGAATACACAGCCATAAAAGCTCTTCCATTTATCTCTAAGAATTTCGGATGCTCGCATATCCCACATTTCTAAAACTAGGTTATCCCTCTCCTTGCTCGCTATAAAGGCTACTCCTTTTATGTCTAGATTTTCTAGCACCGAAAACCAGAAATTCGAAAGATGAAACAGTGAGGAACGGGGATTCTTCCCCTCATCCAGCTGACTCCGCCTGACCTTCACGCCATAAGCATTCATAGCACCTAAAATATCCGTTAAAGTATCCATTTTTAATCCTATTTTTCGCACTAAAGCGTTAAGGAATTCCTTGGGGTTGAACTCCATCTCTTTCCCCGGTGCTTCCTTTAAAACCTTGGATAATTCGTCTCGGAGTCGATTAATAAAATTTTCTACTCTCCTCGCCTCAAGAGAATCGAAATTTTGAATCTCTCTTAGAGCATAGGTGAGGGTGCCCAGAGATATCCGGTCAGAGTTCAAGTTTCCACAAGCGCTCTGAAGATTGTGAGCCTCATCTACCACGAGAAAACTGGAATCGAAGGGCACAAGCCGTCTAATACTCCAACTCATTCCCTCATGAATAATATAATTATAACTTAATGAGACTACATCCACAAAGGGCAAAAGCTCCCTTTGAGCAAAATAAGGACAAACACTTTTCCTCCGACACAAACCTAAAATCTCAGAATACAGTTTTGGTCCATCAATAAAATCCTCTACATCCAATGAATTTAAACCATAATAGTATTCACAACTCTTTCTACGATTATTGCAGAGAAAAGAAACATCCTGATAATCCATCTCCCCCTCCATTTTAATATCCTGGGCCAGAAAGCACATATCCTTTTTACCCCTATAGGAAAGACCAAAAAACTCCTTATTCAACTTTTCATTAATTATTTTTAGTTCCTCTATCGGTCTATCAGTCTCGTTCCCGGTGCGCACCGCCCAAATAATCTTATGCTTCTTAACCCAAGGGAGAAGAGTGGCAAGAATTGCGGGGGTCTTTCCAAAGCCTGTGGAGGCGTTAAGACACACGGCACTGTCACCAATATTCTTGGAAATAAACTCCATGAACTCTTCCTGCCCCCCTCTCGGATTATAAGGGAACAAGAATTTCCTCCTCATACACTTCACTTCTTCGAATTATTCTTGACTACTAGGTTACAGCCTTTTTTCGGAATTATTTATAGATTTTCTTCAGGAACAGTACAGTTAACCCTCAATATCCACGTATGATAATGAAACTTGCTGAACAGGACTCTACAACTCACATTAAGAGTTTAGTTTATCTATTATCCTTTTTAGGGGTGATTGTTCTTTATTTTCACAGTGACTGAAAGGGGTTGGATTGGATGATAGATTTTGGACGAATCTGCATATCTGGTAACTCTAAGAAATCTTTATGAAGAGAAAAGAGCTTATATCAAGAAAGGGGTTTTCAAAGTGCTTTCAGAGCATGAAAAGTTTACCATTGCAAAATATTTCAGGGAGGAGTTTAAGGACAGTTTGATTTCACTAGTGCTCTTCGGCTCTTTTGCGCAGGGGAGAGAGAAACCCACTAGTGACGTAGACATTCTGGCAATTGTCGAGGAGGATTATTCCTCCATAGAGAAAAGAGTGATTAGAGTTGATGCTGATTTAACGTGGCTTCTTAAACAGGCGGTTCGCTGCCTACCTTTCACCCCCGACGACTTCGCCTTCATGGTTGACACGCGTTTCCCACTTGTTCTTGGAGTAGCCTCAGGATACCAAGTTCTCTTCGATCCCTCGGGTTTTTTTGAGAAGAAAATCAAGGAAATATTTAAGGACGTTGAAACGGGCAAAATTAAGTACTATCCGAGAAGTGGCATATGGGTGGTAAAATGACCTCAGACTTCAATTAAATTAGCATATGAGCTAATTGAAGAAGCTAAAGTTGACTTGCAAGCAGCAAGGAAGCTTCTCAAACAAAAGTTTTTTCACAAAGTAGTTTTCGAATCACAGCAGTGCGTTGAAAAGGCTATGAAGGCCTCTCTCGCCTGAGAGGGACTAACTCAAGTGTACGAACCTGATGTTGGAGCCCTTTTTGCCGCTGAAGTGATAACCCACGCGCCTCAAGACTGGGTGGAAGAGCTTAGAAATGTTTTCCGTGAAACATCTTGGCTAATGGAACAGTACACAGCAACCCGCTACCCTGCAATCAGGGCGAGAACAGTGGTTTCACCCCGCAAATCCTACAGAGAGGACGAGGCGAAAGACGCTATTAAAACTGCGGAGTTAGCCCTAAACACCATAGAAAAATACATACAACAAGTGATTAGCAAGAGGAGCAAGTAGCTACCCTTAATCGCTTAAAACTGGGAAATAAACACTTCACTCTTTTTAAAAATAATTCCCTGTATGTATTTTTAGCAGTTGTGATCAAATAGGGGATAATAAGGGTTCTACTCTATGTAGAAATTCATAGAATTACATAGAGTTGGGGCTTCACA
>NZ_JBRAKS010000102.1:0-11814 GCF_052745115.1 Candidatus Jordarchaeum sp. | reverse complement strand
AACGCTTCTTTCCGGGGAAACTTGTTGAGCAAAATACAAGCATATATTTCCCGTATACGGTAAAAAATGGCACCGAAAAAATAATAGCAGCCACACTAAATATGTTAAAACCCATTTTTCGCACATTTGTGAATTCTATAGTAGAGTTCGATGTTCTCTCAATTGTTTGAAGTTCTTTCTTGAGAATCATACTAATTATATTTGAGAAGCCCGCACAATGCCCGCCTTCCACTCCGGACGATAGATTCGCAAAATCTGCCTTTTTTTGAGACTTTCCCCTGTGTGATTCAAGCCTGTTTCCCGGCGTTTTCCAATTTAAAGCTATTAAAACCTTAAAAATTAATGAGAAACGCCTTTAAAACCATAAATTATTAGGATATAACCGAAGAAAAACGCAACAAAGATTCTGCGAATCTATAGCCGGAAAGGGTTCAACCATAAGAATAACCTCGCAGAATCTGCGAAAAATGGGTTAAAATATTTAATTGTTTGCGTATATCCGCTTAGAGAAAAAAGGTCGGGTATAATTAATTTCTTCCATATCCAAACAACTGTACTGAACGTTACTATATCATACAGCGGTGGAAGAACACTGATAAAAATTATTATAGCTTCTATAATTGAAAGGGCTGCGATGATCATTAGAATTATGGCTAGTGCAATTACGCCTCCCGGTCTGTAAACACCCATCTAATTATCACCCCCACTAATTTTTTGAAAAAATAACACTTATTTAATCATAAAAATGTTTCTAAAATGGCGTTTAATCCAATTAAGGCATTATAAGAAAAAATTTTAAAAAAATGGAAAATGGGGAATTAGGTTTTCATAGACATATTAACAAGTTCCATAAGATCCATTATTTGAATATCCATTTTGTTCTCTTCTTTCGCATCGCTAAGATTTCTGTAGCAGAAGGGACAGGCTGATGATAATATTTCGGCTCCAGTGTCCATTGCCTCCTTTAATCTTTCAGTGGCTGCAAATGATGCCAGCTCCTTGAAAGAGGATTTGACTCCTGCGCCAGCTCCGCAACACCAGGCGTTGTGCCTGTTTCGAGGCATCTCCACCAGCTCCAAGCCGGGAATACTCGCCAGAAGCTCCCGGGGTGGCTCATATATTCCCATGTGTCTGCCAATATGGCAGGGATCATGATAGGTTACCTTCTTGTCTACCGATTTTTCCAGAGTTAATTCTCCTTTTTTAATCATATCCAGCATATAGACTGGTGAGTGTACCACTTCGAATCCGTAGTCCAGATTGAACTTGTCTTTGTAGACTTCTTTGAGCATCCGGTAGCAACCCGAACAAGAAGTAATGACTAGTTCCGCACCAGTTTTTTCGATTTCCTTAATGTTATGCTCTGCACAATTCTTAGCAACATCTACTTGCCCGGTCCATATCAGGGGAGAGCCACAACACCACTCGTCCTGCATAACCGTGAAATCCTTTCCCAAATTCGAAAGAACATTAAAAGTGGAATTAGCAATTTTTGTCTGACGATAAGCGGAGGTACAACCCACAAAATATACTGTTTCCGCCTTCTCGGGAAGCTTTCCCTTCTTATCCCCGAGCCAGTTTAACCGATCAGCGTGTTTTTCAATGTAGGGATTATACTCTTCTACCACAGATTGGGCGAAGCGTTTCTGTTCCGGCATAGGTCCAAAACCCTCTTCCACCGCTTTCTCCCGGGCAGCAGCGAGCCACTCCAAAGCGTATGTGTGAATACCCTCCAGCTGACACTGCTGGGTGCAATTTCCGCACAGTGTGCAATGGTATAGTATCTCAGCCAAGGCATCACTCCACTTAATTTTCCCCGTGTTTAGACCCCACAACAGTAGGTTTTTCCCTCCCAGATAGTAGGACTCAAACTTTCTCAACTCACCACTAGGGCAGGAGCGAGCCAGATCCGCGTTCTGATAGGTGTATCGGCATTGTCCGCATTTTCCACAGCGGTAAACCTGGTCCTTATAGTATTCTAGTTCTTTGTATCTCTCAAGTGTTACTCTATCGGGAATTGTGACCTTCTCAGTTACCCCTCTCCCGGGAATATACTTTTTCATCACTCTTTCAAAAATTTCCCTTTCCTTAGGCTTGACCATTTCCATATCTATCCCTCTTCTTTTAGAGTCCTTGTCCGGGATTCATTATCCCGTTGGGGTCAATGAGTTTCTTAATTTTTTGCATAAGTTCCAGGGTGTTGGGATCCGCCTTCTCAAAGTTGCGAGCCTTGGCCCAGGGTGGTGGTTTGTATCTTATGAAGCTTCCCACCTTTCTTGCCTCCTCATCCATGTCCATGAGGCACTTTCTTACACTTTCAATCTCTTCGGGATCATTTTTGCTGAAGGAGATGTTCATTCGGCCAATCCAGTAGTGTCCACCGAACATTGCTCTGCCATAAAACTGGGGACGCCTACCATGACTTATCGCAGCTTTCCTCATCTTGTAGTACATATCAACCAAGTGCTTTGAGGAAACGTATCCCCCGGTCCATTCTCCGCCACCGCCCCTTGTGAAGTCCCAAACCGTGTAGAGCTGGATGGGTACACTTGTATAAGTTAGAAATTCTCCAATCTGGTTTTCGGCAAAAAGACCAATGGCGTCGCCGAAGCGTGTAGCCATTTCACCCTCCTCAGAGGCTATTTTCATGAGGGTTTCCTCCTTAGCATCAAGCTCTTTATCTGTTGCACCGGTAACGGTTACCAGTCCATAGAAATCGGGAAGACCAGCCTTTTCGGGCTCAGACGGAATATTTTCATTGTCACGAACGCCCTGTGTGGCAGTAAGCCACACAAAGTTTAGAAAACACATGTCCACAATTCCCAGACCAGCCTTTGCCAGCTTCTTAAAAATTTTTATCCCAGAATCCACGGTTTTTCCTAGAACAATGTAGTCTCTGCGGGGCAGATTTGGCCAAAGCTTGATTCCGGCTTTGGTGATTATTCCGGTTGTTCCCTCCCAACCAATAAATAAGCCTGCTAAGTCGGGGTATGGTTGTCGCCCATACCAGTAATCAGTAGACATGCAGGAGCCCACCCGCACCACTTTACCGTTAGGTAGAACCACTTCTAGGCCGTTGATGAATTCTGCTCCGGTCCCTCCAATCATTCCCAGGTCGAGCATACCGTAGCAAATGTATGCCGATATAACTCCGGTTCCCGGCGGCGACCAAGTTATTCCGGCTCTCAGATCCGGGTGGTTCTTTAACAAGTAGCCCTTCAGATCCCCCCAGGTGATTCCGCCCTCAATAACGGCGTACATGTCATCCTCGTTAACCTCAAGAACTTTATTCATTCTTCTCAAGTCTACCACTATTCCTCCCTCTCTTGGAATGCAAACTCCACCAATATTTATTCCCGAAATCCAAGGCACAACTGGCATTTTCTCCCGGTTAGCAAGCTCAATAATCCCTTTAACTTCTTCCGTATTTTCGGGCATCACCACAAAATCACATTTGCCGGGCTCTTCAGCTGTCACGAAGTCCCAGTGGTACAGAAATAGTTCCTCCGGTCTGTTGGAAACAAATCTCTCGCCTACGATTCCAGCTAACTCCTCGTGGAGCTTATCCACTTCAATTAATTTGGTCATGGTTTTCCTCCTTATACTTCTTGTCTTGAATGGATAAAACTTATATCTATGTTAATTGTTGCTTTATACCTTCTTTCTTATTCTTTTTTATTAAGGTTATGGTGGCTGACCTTCTTGGGGGGAAGAGTTTATATATTACAAATTGGAGTTAACGATTGTAAATTTAAGATTAAAAATAAAAAAACGCCCCAAAAACTGGAAAAGAAACATACCGAATCAGAAAAACAATTCCCAATTGATTGTAGAAAAATGCGGGGCGACATCTAGTGTTAAACTAACTTTTTAACACCCATAAAAGTTACAAAATAATTTATTGAAGGTGATAAACTGAGAAAGAAAATAGTGGTGGTTGGAGGAGGTTACGGAGGAACCGAAGTCTTAAGGCAACTGGTACTGAGAGGAGTGAGAAACACTGAAGTTGAATTAATTTCTAATAGGAAACATTTTGAAAACACCATAGGAGCCACAGAACTCATCAGTGAAAAAACAAAGATTGAAGAACTAACATACGACCTCAAAAATCTCTCAAATTACTGGCACTTTGACCTAACTGTCGGCCATGTGGATAGCATCGATTTGAAAGAAAAAAAATTGAAGGTGCAAAACAAGGAAAAGGATTACGACATTCTGGTTTTAGCGGCGGGTTCAGAAACCAACTTCTATAACGTGGGTGGAAAAGACTCAGCGATACCTGCTTACACCTTACCGGATTTTAAAGTCATAAACCAGAGATTAAAGCAATTAGATAATAATAAGTCGAACGTGGTAGTAGTTGGAGCGGGACTTGTAGGACTCGAAGTGGCAGCGGAAACCTTAGATCTTTTCCAGAACATGAATAAAAAGGTGAACGTTACTGTGATTGAAAAGGGGAATACTGTGCTTCCATTATACAATAATGGTACAGCCAAAAAGATTGCATTTGAACACTTCACCTCAAGAGGAGTAAAATTCATACTAGATAATGGAGTGAAAAGAATAGAAGAAGAGGGAGTTATCCTTGAGGACGGAAGCCGCGTTGACGCAGACTTAACAGTGTGGTCAGCAGGAATCAAAGTTTCTAAGCTCGGATCTAAAACCGTGGGTGCAACGATGGATAACGGATACATTGTTGCCGATGAAAAACTGATGATAAGAGGTGGGGAAGATTCCTTCGCAATTGGAGATATCTCCATGGTAAGAATTAACGGACAAACGGCTCAAAAAATGGCGGGTGAGGCACTAGTGCAAGCGGAAACCGTTGCCAAAAACATAAGCCTAATAGTTAACGGTAAAAAACCACAATTTAGTCACACCATATGTTACACGACAGATTTTCCGAAAGCTCTTCTTTCGATAGGCGAAGGAAAAGCAATACTAATATTTGGCCCACAAATAGTGAGCATGGGATACACGGAATACTTCTTAAAGAAAAGAATAGACTTTGACGAGATAATGGGAAGATTCCCAAAATAAAAAAACTCTGAATAAAAGGAGGTATAACATGAGCCATAAACAATCAGATCACCAGATGCCTAAAAAGGGTCAGCACACTCACGCTCATCACATAGAGGAGTTTCGGAGAAGATTCTGGATTTCTTTAGTGCTCACATTTCCTATTCTGCTTCTATCAGAAACCATACAGCTTTGGTTTGGTTACAGAATAGACATTCCCTACCAGAACGAAGTGTTGCTTGCTTTATCTGCTGTGATTTACTTTTATGGTGGATGGCTCTTCATTAAGGGAATGGTGAGAGAAGTAAAGGATCGGCAGCCGGGTATGATGACCCTCATAGCTACTGCCATTTCTGTGGCTTTCTTCTACTCTGCTGCGACAGTGTTTGTTAGACTTGGAACGGATTTCTTCTGGGAACTAGCTACACTTATAGATGTGATGCTTTTTGGACACTGGATAGAGTCTAGGAGTGTGTTGGGAGCCTCACGAGCATTAGAAGAGCTGGTCAAGATAATGCCCACTACAGCTCACCTTGTGAAAAATGGAGAAATTGTAGAAGTCCCGGTTTCGCGGATAAAGGCTGGTGACAAGGTTCTTGTTCGCCCCGGTGAAAAGATACCCTCTGATGGGGTAGTGATTGATGGAGAGTCCTTTGTCAATGAAGCTCTGCTAACTGGGGAGTCAAAACCGGTTCATAAAGAAAAGGAAGATAAGGTAATAGGAGGCTCCATAAATAGAGAGGGCAGTTTAACGGTAAGAATAGAAAAGACAGGCGAGGAAACCTACCTAGCATAGGTAATTAAACTTGTGAGACAGGCTCAGGAAAGCAGATCCAGAGCCCAAGATCTGGCAAACCGGGCAGCGGCTCTTCTGTTTTACGTTGCCCTCAGTGTTGGAATAATAACCTTTATAGTGTGGTTTATTCTCAGAGAGCCACTTCAGTTTGCCGTTGAAAGATCTGTGACTGTGATGGTTATAGCCTGTCCCCATGCACTTGGCCTAGCGATACCTTTAGTGGTTGCTCTTTCCACCTCCATTACAGCAAAAAGCGGCATTCTCATAAGGGATAGAAGAGCCTTTGAAGCAGCCCGGAAAGTGAATGTGATAATGTTTGACAAGACAGGCACATTGACCCTAGGCGAATTCGGTGTTAGCGATGTGGTTTCATTTGTTCCCGAAAATGAACTCTTACCTCTAACAGCGAGTGTGGAGTTAGATTCGGAGCATATAATCGCCAAGGCCATAGTGGAGTATGCTAAGGAAAAAGGTGTGGAAATACCTCAGGTACAGGATTTCAAGGCGATTCCCGGCAAGGGTGCCTATGGAAAGCTTAATGGTAAAGAGGTGTACGTGGGAAGCCCTAATCTGTTAAAAGAATTAAATATAGAAGTAAAAGATAAGAGAATAGAAAAACTTCAGAAACAGGGAAAAACAGTCGTCTTTACTGTTACCAATGGGGATCTTCTGGGTGCATTCGCACTCTCAGATACTATAAGGGAAGAGTCCTATGAAGCTGTTAAAAAGCTAAAGAGTATGGGAGCAAAGGTCTACATGCTCACCGGAGACTCCGAAGAGGTCGCGGAATGGGTGGCAAAGGAACTCGATATAGACGAATACTTTGCCCATGTTCTACCAGACCAGAAGGCCGAAAAAGTAGAGTACGTGAAGAAAAAAGGCAATAAGGTGGCCATGGTTGGAGATGGTATAAATGACGCTCCCGCCCTAGTTACTGCAGATGTGGGTATCGCCATAGGTGCAGGAACTGATGTGGCCGTTGAAAGTGCAGACATCATTCTTGTAAAAAACGATCCGAGAGATGTTACAAAGATGGTAGACCTCTCCAAGAAAACTTACTCAAAGATGGTTCAGAATCTATGGTGGGCAGCGGGTTACAACATCATCGCCATACCTCTCGCAGCCGGCCTCCTATACAGTTTCGGCATAGTCATAGCCCCCGCAATTGGAGCCCTTATCATGTCCATAAGCACCATTATAGTGGCCATAAATAGCCAAACCCTAAGAAAATACGAACCAAAAGAGGCGGAATTCAGGGAAAAGAAACACATCACCACTGATCCAGTCTGCGGAATGAAGGTTAAACCGGAAGAGGCTAAAGGCAAAGCGGAATATCAGGATCAGATTTTCTACTTCTGTTCAGAGGAACACGAGAAGGAATTCCTGAAAAATCCTGAAAAATACGTCTCCAAGATGAAGCAAGAGAAACCAGTGGAACATGAACTTCATCATCAATAACTTATTTTTTTAGAGTATAGACTGTTAATAATGTTTGTCATGTTTCAGCTTCCGACTTGGTAAGTATATTTTGAAAATGCCCTAAAGATAGCCTTTGAGCTTTAATATTTTTTAACATTTGCCAGACCCTGATTTGAAAACTTATGTGATTCTCAGGATTCATGCGATGAGAGATTTGACACTCCCCTCGACTAAAGTCGGGGGCTTTCTCGCCAAGGTTATGTAATCACTCCACACAGCAACTCATTTTGGTTATATCCCTTCTAAAGGATTGAGCCGCAATTTTTACTGCTTCAGATAATGTTGGAAAAATGTGTAGTACATTTATCACTTTATCAATGGTCATCCTGTTTTCAATTATCATAACACCCTCATGTATTAAGTCAGCCGCTCCAGCTGCAAGAATATGAACGCCTATTATCTCTTGGGTTTCGTTATCAATTACCATTTTTATTGCTCCTCGTATATCCTTTGTTGCCCTTGCCTTCGGTACCAGTTCCATAGGGATCGTGTGGCAATTACATTTTATCCGCTTTTTGACTGCTTGTTCATCTGTTAATCCTACTCCTGCGAGCTGGGGATCAGTGAAAACGGCTCGAGGGACAATTGTGTAATCCATTACTATCTTATTTTCAGATAGGGCATTGTTAGCTGCAATCATCCCTTCTCTGGCTGCGACGGCTTCAAGCATAGGTTCCCCGGTTACGTCTCCCGCAGCCCAAACATTTTCCCCTGCCTGCATTTCCTCGTCAACAATAACTTCACCAACCCTGCCTAGTCTAATTCCCAATTTTTCCAAACCCAAATTAGAAGTATTTGGTCTTCTTCCAGTTGCAACGAGTAGCTGTTCCGCGGTGTATGTTTCTTCCTTCCCTTTAAGAGTTGCTTTTACAATTTTTTCTCTTCCCTTTTGAGTCACTTTTTTAACTTCAGCTCCTGTAATTATTTTGATTCCCTCATTTTCTAAGTATTCTTGTAGCAGATTGGTGAGTTCTGGTTCTTCTATTTGAACAATTCTATCCATTTGTTCAAGCACACAGACCTTGGTGCCGAGTCTTGAAAAAATCTGGGCAAACTCTATGCCTAATGGGCCGCCTCCAAGGATAATCATAGAATCGGGTAATTCTTTGAGGTGTAGCGCTTCTTTGTTGGTCAGAAAATCAACTTCATTGACTCCTTCAATTGGGGGTAAAAATGTTGAGGAACCCGTGGCAATAACGAATTTGTTCGCTTCGTAAATCTCTCCTATAGCTTGAATTCTAGTTTTTGATATAAAGTTAGCATCGCCCTCCACGTACTCAACGTTGGGCATCTCTCCCAACACTTTTTCGTATTTTTCCTCTCTGAACTCCTTCACAAGCTCATCTTTTTCTTCCATTATGGTTTTGAAATCAAAAGAAACAGATGCTCTCAGCCCGTTCAGATTGTGTGCTTTCATTTTGTGAATGAGTTCCCCAACATATAGTAAGTGCTTAGTGGGCAAGCAACCCACATTCACACACGTTCCTCCGATTCCAACAACGTTATTATTTACAATTAATGTCTTAGCTTCAAATTCGTTTGATTTCATCGCGGCGGCAAATCCTGCAGATCCTCCACCCAAAATTATTAAATCAAAATCTTCCAAATTAAAACCTCCTTTTTTGGGCTTATTACATAAAAATACATTATTCTAAACAGTTATATTGGGTTTCAGAGTATTTATCACCTATTTTTCTTTCCAAATTTTTCTTTTTGCGTTAAATCTTTCAATTCCTCTATGCTAAGTTCTTTCGGTTCTTTTATAGATAATTTTTTCAATTCTTCAAAATCGTACTCTTCTATTTCTCCCGTTTCTTTAAGTTTTGGAGCGCATACCTCACAGTCCTTACCTTTGTCCTTATCATTAACCATAAACTTCTCCTCCAGATATTTAATCTCTACCTTTCACAATAATTAAATGTTTATAAATATTTTCAAATTCCTATAAAAGATATAAAAAACAAGAAATACTCATTTAGGCTTTAACAAACCAAAAGGTCTCTAAAAATAAATCTTTTACTTAGAGAACTGGCGTCATAAAATTATTACCTGTACTATTTCTAAACTTATTTAGAAATGTTGATGAGTGATATAAAAAAGTTTACAAGCGTTTCATAAACGGCGGATTTGCCTATATTTTTGAATGATTTTTAGGACTCAAATTAAGATTATTATTTGTTTTGCAAATTAGAAACCAAAAACCTTATATCGGGCTCACACCCCTTTGTTATATCATCAATTGCATTTATCAAACCAAGCAATTTGAATGAACGGAGCATAACTTCCAGACTACAACAGAGGGACTACCCAAAATATGCAAACTGCCATTACGGACAATAACCTTTTATTTTATCACCTAGCTCTCACAAACAGGCAGGAATTATGGTATGGCTTCTTTTTTTGGCGTACTCACCTATCGAGAGATAGCTGGTTTTTAGGATTTTCCGTTTTTCTCTCTTTATTTGGTACGTTGTACGGATTGCTGAGGGAATTGTGGGTCTCTAATAAGTGAGGGGGGATCAGTATGGCTTTGCCTGTGAGTATTTCGGTTATAGTTTTGTTAGTGGTATTTGTTTTGATTGCGGTTAGGAAGATAGGTAACATTAGACTTAAGATTTGGCAGATTATGCTTGGTGGGGCGGTGGCTGTTTTACTAACTCAGGAAATTTCTTTGCCAAAAGCTGTTGAATCTATAAATATTGATGTGATGCTGTTTTTGTTTGGAATGTTTGTGGTGGGGGATGCTTTGTATGCGAGCGGCTATCTTTTCCATTTATCTCATGGCTTGTTTAAAAGGGCTAAGAATGTAGATTATTTGATTCTGCTGATCTTGTTCAGTATGGGTATATTTTCTGCTTTTCTTATGAATGACACACTGGCAATCATTGGCACCCCGTTGGTTTTGCATTTTGCCAAGAAGTACGGAATTTCTACTAAGCTTTTACTCCTTTCTTTGGCTTTTGCTGTGACCGTAGGGAGCGTGATGAGTCCTATAGGTAATCCTCAAAATCTTTTAATCGCCATCGGGGACAATATTAAAAATCCTTTCGTTGAGTTTTTCAGATATCTCACCATTCCTACAATCATTAATCTTTTTATTACTTATATTGTGTTAAAAATGTTTTATAGAGATCAATTTGGGAAAAAATTGGAAGACCAGAATCAAGATCCTATAAGTGATCCGAGGCTGGCAATGCTTTCTAAAATTTCTCTGATTTTAATCGTCATCATGATAATTGTAAAAATTTCATTGGTGTTTTTGGGGTCACCAATTGAGTTTAGATTAACTTATATCGCTTTGATATCTGCGGCTCCGATTTTAATCTTTAGTAGAAGGAGATTTGAGGTGTTAAAGAATATTGATTGGTATACCTTGATCTTCTTTGCGTCAATGTTTGTTTTAATGGAGAGCGTTTGGGACTCTGGGTTTTTCCAGTCCTTTATAGGGTTCAATCCGAGCATAACTCAGATTCCAACCATACTGGTGACCAGTGTTCTCACCAGTCAGCTGATTTCCAACGTGCCCTTCGTAGCTCTTTACCTGCCAATGTTAGACTATTATAATGTTTTTCTGGGTCAGATGCTAAATTTGCCTTTTATTTCCCTCTTTCCGCAGCTCTTGGAAAACTTTGGCGGAGTCTCCACTATCCAGTTAGTAGCCTTGGCCGCCGGAAGCACCATTGCTGGAAACTTATTCATTCTGGGGGCTGCAAGTAACGTAATAATCATCCAGAACGCGGAAAAAAATGGAGAAACATTAACCTTTTTCGAATTTGCCAAAGTAGGATTACCACTCACTATTCTAAATATTATAGTTTATTGGATTTTCTTAACAATTTTTTAAACAATCAAAATACAGAGTTAAATCAAGGTTAACTTATAGCCAATCTAGACTGCGGTTTTATGCTTGAAACTGTAATAATTTGGTTCCTACTTTTTATAGGTTCAAGATTTCCTAGAGCAAAATTATTTTGTTAACAGTTCCTTAAAAAAATCTGTCGCGCCTTTCTTAGAATTAAGATTTATAAGCAGGAAAATTATCGTATAAAAAGAGGTGTGTAAAATGTTATCTCAAATGCCAATAGATATCAATAAAGTAAAAATAGAAGACGTTGATAAGGAGATACTGAGAGTCGGGATGATAGCCGAATTGGATGCAGTAAGTCTTTACGAGCAATTGGCAGCCATGACTAAAAACAAACTCATCAAGAAAGTTCTTTTAGATATAGCGAAAGAAGAAAAAACACATGTGGGAGAGTTTCTGGAACTTTTACTAATGGAGGACAAGGAACAGGTGCAAGAACTAGAAAGCGGCAAAGAAGAAGTCAAAGAGCTATCAGAAGAATAAGAACATATAAAAAAGGCATCAAAGTTATAATTTTATTCACCTTTATTTTTTTAAGATGATATATAGGCTGACTAACACTTTTTGAAGTATATTCCATTTTTTACCGTATACGGGAAATATATGCTTGTGTTTTGCTCAACAAGTTTCCCCGAAAAGAAGCGTTTTTTAAGCC